>JASGEW010000096.1:0-9414 GCA_047606125.1 Niabella sp.
GTGGTGCCAACGATCTCACCATTTTTGACCTCATACCGGGCTTTCCCGTTGAGTTGTTTCCAGCCGCTCAGGTCTTTTCCGTTGAATAATGTTTGCCATTGTGCTGATACCACAGTATTTAAAAAGGCGATCATCATCAACAGCGATATTTTTTTCATATTTATATAATTGTTTTTATTAGAATTTTTTTTATAATTACGCTGCGACATCTTACTTATGCCTCAAATATATTAAACCTGTACCGAAAGAATTTGATCGGGCACCAGGATGCTCCGGCTCGCGCCCTCATGAAACGGTATATTCCTTTTGATCCATCTTTTATAAGTCGGGTATTTGTCCTTTTGCTTTCAAACGGCTGATCAGTTGTACTGTATCTATTTTTTGCACAGCGGCTTTTTGTTCAATGGCCAGTGCGGCTGCAATGCCGGCGCTTTCTCCCATTACCATCCAGGCAGGTTCTACCCTCAGTGAACAGAAGGCCACATGCGAAGCGGAGGCGCAGACGGGCACTAACAGATTGGCGCATTCTGCGGCCTTGGGAATAATACTCCGGTAAGGTATCTGGTAGGCGATGCCTCTTCCATTGATCCTTGTTCGGGCAGGAAAAATGGTGCCCTCGTTGATAAAACCACCACCGGGCTTTGCAATACGCTGGCAGTCGTGCGAATCAATAGGAAAGGAACCTATTCCAATCGGATCGGGTTTTTCTTTATTTTCCAGGATATCTTTTTGGGTTAAAAAATATTCACCTTCCATCCGCCGGGCTTCCCGTACATACAGCACAGGCGGAAAATGACCAAACTTCTTAAACTCATCTTTGGCATAGCCCAGTTTTTGCATACGCGCCCTTACTGCTTCAGGCACGGTTTCATCGGTCATCAAAAAATAGAGCAGCCCCTGTGTATAAGCCACATGCTGCTGCCATATTTCCTGCCTGCGTTTGGGTGTGGCTTCCGGGTAATCCCAGTTTTCACCTACCAGGCCTGTAGACAGCTGCAGGCCAATGCCGTTATTACCATCCAGTTTGTTGCCGGGGATCGGATACAGATCGAAGGGAATACCGCTTTGCGGAGCGTTCTTATAAAAACGGCGGAACAGTTCGTATCGATCCGCATTGTAGCCATCAGGTTTTGTAAAAGCTACCCTGTTGGCCGGATCTTCAGACAGGCATAATCTAAAACTATAGGTCATGATACGATGATCACCCTGCCCTTCAGGCAGCATAGTGGTGCCGCTGATCAGCGGCAACGGTTTTTGCGTATCATCCAGCGCAGATATTATTACTTCTTTTTTAGGATAAGCGCCTCCAGCCAATGATTCATCAAACTCCTCCCTGCTTTCCCGGCCCACCCGGTATCGCACCCCGGTGGCGGCCATCAGATCGCCTTCATAACTGGCATCAATATACATTTTGCCGGTATAGTTTTTTCCGGATTGCGTGGTAAGTGATTGTATGAGGCTTTGCTTTTTTGCAACGGATTGGAGGGTTTCATTCAATACAACCTGTACACCGGCTTCTTTTAACAAGGCATTAAACACAAGTTCTGCCACATGCGGCTCATAGGTCCAGTGCCTGGTGTCTTTTTCCCTGACCCGGTAAGGGAGGGTAACTCCCCGATCGGCATATACTTTCTCCACCCGCTGATGGAATTCTTCGAACAGGCCGCCCAGTTTTTCCCTGAACATCTGGTTAGAATCGCTAAAGCTAAGGCCGCCGCTCATCATACCGCCGGCAATGCCCAGCGGTTCAATTATAACAACAGATTTTCCTTCACGTGCAGCCGCTACCGCAGCAGTAATACCTGCCGGTGTGGCTCCGTACACTACCACATCAAAGCTTCTTTTTCTTCCGGCCTGCTCCGTAAAAAATGTTTCGATCCCCGCCCGCGATAAAACATATAAACCCGGAATAACAGTGGCTGTAGTGCGAATAAAATGTCGACGACTTTTTTTATGTTGATAGCTCATGTTTATATATTTTTATAATCAGTTCTTTAAAAATCTGTCTTTGCCCTCCATCGAAAACAGCCCGCAACTGCTTTTAATGGCCCCGCCAGGCAAAGCAGGTCAATATCCCGTATTCTGATCTGTAACCGGGTCGAGTGCCGTATTGTAATTCATTTCTGATAAGGGAATAGGCCAGAGATAATTTTTTTCCGCAATCGTGATATTTTTTACAGCACTGATGATTTCAGCCGCTTTACCGGTACGCTTTAGTTCCAGCCAACGCTTGCCTTCAAACTGGAACTCATACCCCCGCTCCTGCATGATCAATGCCAGAAAGCCATCTTTATCATAATCGCCGCTGCTAAAATCAACCGGGGAAGCCGCCTCCGGATCGTACCCGTAAGCCCTGCGGTGCACCTGGTTCAGGGCGTTCATAGCCGCATCGGTAGGTCCGTTGTTTACCTCATTAGCAGCTTCCGCATACAGCAGCAATAATTCCGAATACCGGTATAGCGGAAGATCAGTGCCTCCTCCGTCTTTACTTACTGCACCCTTATCCTGGTACTTGGAGCTTACCAGCGTATTGTCGCCCAAGCCAAAATTTATATTATCCCACAATCCTTTCCGGTAGTCGGATGCAGCCCAGGTAGCATACACCGGGTTGGTCTTATCGCTGTAAATAGCATAAGCGCCGCCGGCAGGAAACAGGCCTGTACTGGGGTGGTTGGTGATCCAGAGCATGTAATTACCCTGCCCGGCCTGCCGCATATATTTCAGGGATAAAATTTCTTCTGTTGAGGTGGTTACTTCCGGCCCAAACAATTTGCTGATATATTCCGCTGTGCTCGTTACGGGTACTAATGCGTATTTGCCGGACTGGATGACTTCATTGGCTTTTTGAGCTGCTGCTTCATACTGTTTCAGTTGCAGGTATACATCTGCCAGCAATGTTTTAGCGGTCCATTTAGAAGGATGTCCCGCAGATGCAGGCTCATCCGGCAGGTAGGTTTCCGCATCGGCGAGATCGCTTAGGATCAGTTCATACACTTCAGCCTCCGAGCTCCTGGGCACTGCAGGCGTATTCATATTCTCTTCTGTGCGCAGTACTACGCCCCCCCAGTTTCTTGCCAGGTGAAAGTAAACGAATGCCCGCAAAAATTTTGCTTCAGCGATATATTGATCCTTATCAGCATCGCTGAGTACATTACCATCGGGCACATTGGCAATAACGAGGTTGGCATTTCTTATGCTAAGATAAAAGCTGGTCCAGAACCCGCCCACCCGCGTGGTATTGGCATCGTTAAGTCCCTGAAATTCGTTCATCTGCGCCCAACTGCCCCGGCCATAACCATAATCAGACTGGCATTCGAGCGTTGCAAAATAATTAGGGAACGCATCGATCCGCAGCGGGGTATAAATGGCTGCAACCGCAGATTCCACTTCGGCCTGCGTATTGTAAAAATTTTCTACCGCCGGTGTTTGGGCATGCTCTTCCAGCAATTTATTGCAGGAAAATAATGTAAGCAGGACTGCTAAAAAAATGTATATAGGGATGGTTATTGTATGTTTCATTGCAAGACGGTTTTTAATGTTTAAAATCCGGCACGTATGCCGAAAGTAATGGAACGGGCTACAGGATAGCTGTGAAAATCATAACCAATAGCGCCCTGGGAGTTCACTTCCGGGTCCCACCAGGAGTATTTGGTAAAAGTGAGCAGGTTTTGCCCGCTTACATAGGCCTGTAACCGCTGCAGCCAGCTGTGCTTCCATTGCTGTACCGGCAGGTTATAACTGAACTCAATATTTTTGAGGCGCATATAAGAACCGTCCTCCACAAACCGGTCAGACACCCTCACACCAGTATTGTAGCTAATTTTGGGATATTTGACATTGGTATGGGTTGGCGTCCAATGATCGTAATAAACCTCTTTGGACATATTGACGCCATACCCATAATCCATAGTATTACCAATGGCGCTGATATTAAAAATATCATTCCCCTTCGATCCCTGCACAAAAAGGTTCAATGAAAAATTACGATATGAGAAGGTGGAGTTGATGCCATAGGTAAAATCGGGATTGGGATCGCCAATATAGGTTTTATCATCCTCAGTGATGCTCCCATCCCCGTTCAGATCTCTAAAATTAATCTGCCCTTCATCGGTATACCCATCCTCTACATATCCCCAAAACTGACCCACCGGGCGTCCTTCTCTTAAAATATTACTATAATCGCTCACAATCAGCAATCCGATACTGCCACCCAGGATATCTTCCCCATCATACAGTTTCACCACTTTGTTACGGTTAATGGAGATATTGGGAGCCAGGTTCCATTTGAACGCCCCTGTGAGCACCTCTGCGTCCACAGCCAATTCAAAACCATTATTCTTTATGCTGCCCACATTTCGTATAGTACTGGTATAGCCCATGGATGAGGGCAGCTTCACCGTATTAAGTAAATCACGCGTATTTTTTACATAATAGTCTGCTGTAAGGATCAGTCGGTTATTGAACAGGCCGATATCAAACCCGATATCTTTTTGTTCGGTTGTCTCCCATTTAAGATTTCCAGGCAACGTAACGCTCGGCGCATAGGTAGTAACGAGTGCGTCGCCAAAAACCGTCTTACCAGATGATAGCAGGTTCAGCGTAGCATAGGGATCGATGGCCTGGCTGCCGGTATATCCCCAGCTTGTCCGCAGCTTCAGATCAGAAATAAACCCGATCGATTTGATAAAAGGCTCCTCAGATAAACGCCAGGCCAGGGCCGCAGAAGGGAAACTCCCCCATTTATTACCCTCGCTGTAACGGGAAGATCCGTCCTTCCGAAAACTTACAGTAGCCAGGTATTTGCTGCCATAGCTATAATTGATCCTTGCCAACGCAGACAGTAATACTGATTTTGAATAACCCGACCCCGGAACACCCGACGAACTGGCAGCTCCCAGGTCATTGGTTCCTGAAATATCGCTGAGGAAACCGGTACCACTGGCGCTTAAGGACGTAGACAAAAAATCCTGGTAAGTAATCCCCGCCAGTGCCGTAATGTGATGAGCATTGATCTTTTTATCATACGTAATGGTATTTTCATTCAGCAGGCTGGTAAACTGGCTGGTGCTTACACTGGCAACGCCCAGTGAATTTACAAAATTGGTGCTGGTGTATGCATCTGTGCGGTCGTCGCGGTTCTCAATACCTCCCAATATCTTTATGGTAATATCTTTTACAGGACGGTAACTAAGCGCCGCATTTGCCAGCACCACATTGGCTTTTATTATTTTGGATTGTTCATTAATAAAATTAAGCGGATTCACCATATCGGTCGCAACAAAAGGATACGCATTTGCTAATACCGTATAAGAACCGTCTTCATTGTAAGGCGTTAAAGTTGGCGGGGCCGAAATAGAAGCAGCGATCATGGAAGCTCCCCGAAGCCCTGCTTCGCTATCTTTGCGGCCGGTTTTTAACCGGGAAAAAGTGCCGGAAAAATCCACACTTAGTTTTTTGCTGATAGTGTGCTGAATATTGGTGCGGAGCGAATATCGTTTATAGTCGCTGCCTTTTACAATACCATCCTGTGCAAAAACGCTTCCGGAAAGGGAAAAGCGTGTTTTTTCATTACCGCCGCTGATATTAACACTGTTCAGCCTCATAGGAGCTTTGGTAAATACCAGCCCCTGCCAGTCGTAGCCTTCGCCAAACCCGTCAATTTCTTCCTGGGTAAAGTAGGGATCCAGATCATCATTGGCAGCCTGCTCGTTGTAAAACAGCGCATATTCTTTAGCGTTCATCATATCCAGTTTTTTGCGTATTTTCTGAATACTGTAACTGCTCTCCACATCAACCTTTGTTTTGCCGGCTTTGCCATGCCTGGTAGTAATAAGCACCACACCATTAGCGCCACGTGAACCATAAATAGCTGTGGCCGAAGCATCCTTCAGCACATCAATACTTTCAATATCTATATTACTGATGACTGTAGGGTTGGAACCCGACACGGGAAAACCATCCACAACATACAGGGGCTCATTACTGCCCCTTATAGAGTTAGCCCCCCGGATGCGCATACTGATACCACTTCCAGGAGAACCATTATTTTGCAATACCTGCACCCCGGAGGCCCGGCCCGATAACGCCAGTAATACATTGGCTGCGGGCACTGCGTTGATCTCCTCTGCATGAACACGGGCCAACGAACCTGTAATATCCTTTTTGGTAGTGGTTCCATAGCCGATCACCACAATTTCATTGAGGACACTGCTCCTTTCTTCCATAACAATCCTTAAACTGCCATCGCCCGTTATGATTGTGTCCTTAGGTTGATAGCCAAGGGTCGTAAAACGCAGCTGGTCTCCCCTTTCAGCTTTAATCGTGAATGCACCATTATCGTTAGAAACTGCACCGGCATTTTTCCCTATAATCGTTATTGAGACGCCGGGCAATTTTTCGTCCTTACCATTAGTAACAGTACCTGAAACCTGAATTTGCAGCTGGGGCAAGGGCGTCTTACTGCGGGAAATAGCTTTTACAATAATGCTTTTATTCAGTATGGTATAAGTAATCTCCTGATTCGTAAATATTTCATCCAGTACTGCTTTAAGCGGCTTGTTTTTAACATGAATGCTGACTGCCTTCATTTTTTTCATATCAGCTTCTGTATAGACAAACCCGTAACCGGTTTGCTGTTTGATCTGCTTAAATATGCTAATCAGCGAAGCATTGTCGGCAGACAGCGTTACGTTTTGAGCCCTGGCGGAAATAAACGTCGAAAACAAAACAGATGCAAGCATCAGGCATTTTCTCACAAACCGCAGTAAAATATCTCTACGCAATACATATTGCATAGTATTCAATGAATATTTCATAAATTTGTGTAGTTAGTATCCTGTTGTACGATACAGGAATATTTACTTTTTTAATTAAACAATTTGTTTGATTAAACCTTTGTACCGGGATTGTAGTTGCGCTGCGTCCCGGTCTTTTTTTATACAGTGTGGTTGATTTTTGTTTATGGCATAACAATGATCCTCCTTTTTTCTATTTTAAAGTGAGCTGCGCCCGTTGCTTCCAGCACTTCCAGCACCTTTGAAATGTCTGCATCCCTGGAAACAGCTCCACCAAGTTTTACGTCTGATATATTTCCCTGATATTGAATATCCACATCATACCACCTGCTTATTTTTTGCATAACGGTCTTTATGTCCTCATCATTAAGATCTATAAAACCATTTTTCCAATCAATCGCCTCATATACATCGGTATAAGCTACTCTTATAATATTATCGTTCAACCGGGCCCGCTGTCCCGGTTTCATCACCACTTTATGATTGCCCGCTGCCACTTCCACCCTGCCTTCCAGTAAGGTCGTCTGCGTTTCTTTTTCATCGCTATAAGCCTTTATGTTAAAATGTGTCCCCAACACCCTTACTGTCTGAGTACCACTTTCCACAACAAATGGCATTTTCTCATTCTTAGCAACTTCAAAATAAGCTTCTCCGCTCAGTTTCACCTTACGTGTCTGACCGTTAAATACAGCAGGAAAGGACAGTACCGTAAGTGAGTTAAGCCAGATTTTCGTTCCATCAGACAGGTTGACCTGATATTTACCGCCACGAGGCGTGGAAACCGTATTCAGCCCGGTATCAGGTTCAGGCACATCACCTTTTACAGAAGAATCGTATGAAAAAACAAGCTGTTCGTTTTTCATTTTAGTAACGGACAGGTTTTGCTGTTTAACAACATTTCCTGCCGGTACATCATTCAAAATAAACTGTTGCCCGTTTGATAAGGTAAGGACAGCATTATTACCCCCGGGCATAATATCATTATTTTGTTGGACAATCGTTTCTTTCCTGTCCATTAAAGAGCGGTTATCTTTCCTGATAAAATAATATACCATTGCCGCACATAACACAATTGCAAGCAGTGAGGCTGCAACTTTAATTAAACCACCCGGCAATAATGTTAGCTTACTTTTCTTTATTGTTGCACCGGACAGTTTTAAATAGTGCGCATCAAATAATTCATCCCATTCTTCTTTCGAATACACAGGGTCAGCGGCTGTATTTTCCGACCAGACCTTATACAAGGCCCGCTCAACAACAGCAGCATTTTCAGTATCAGCTATCCCTAAAAGAAGCTCGTCCAATTCTTCCCTGGAAATGGTATTGGATACATATTTTGAAAATAGTTGTGCTATCCTGTCGGAGAGTGGCAAGTTGTCTTAATTTTAATAATAAATCAATAATCGTTCATTAATAAAGACGTAAAAAAAACATTCCAGAACTATTCGGTATTAATTTTTTTTTAAAAGAAGCAGTAATAAGAATAGTTCATAGTTGGTATGAAGTTGTGCGCGTATAAATTTCAGGGCTTCAATCATTTGATTTCTCACCGTATTTTTGGAGATATCTAACCTGGAGGCGATCTGCTCATAGGACAAGCCCTCATCCCTGCTCAATTGGAAGATCAGTTGCCTTTGTGGCGGTAAGGCTCCAATAAGCTGCTCTACTTTTTCCTGCAATTTTTTGGTTGTCATCACATCAGCCGGGTTAATGGCATCCGCAATTTGTATTTCTTCCCAAATAACATCTTTTAAAACCTTGTCTTTATTGGCAGCCCTTAAAAAATCTATGGCGCGATTTGAAGCTGCTTTAAATAAAAAGTTTTCTATATCCCTGACTTCGTTAACAATATCTTTACGTTGCCATAGCCTGGTGAACACGTCTAATACAATTTCTTCGGCAACTTCCCGCTTTTTAACCATCTTAAGTACAAATACATGCAACCGGTCCCGGGAATGTTCAAACAACTTCCTGAAGGCCTCCTCATTTCCTTCCGATATCTTTTGTACCAATTCATTTACGTTCATGATCTATACAGTTTGGGTATTATATATGTGTCAAACCTGCAATCGTTGTCCCATAACAAAGCAAAATTAAAGCACTTTTGTCTTATTACCGGATGCATAGTTTTCCGTTTCGTAAGCACCTGTCTGTAGCAGGTACTAAATGAAGCGTTCCGGCGCTGCACCAGGCCCCATGGATATTTTTACGTTTACAGTATTATCTTTAATACAGGCAATCTTATCAATCAAATACCAATACCCGTCGGCCGGCTTTTGAGTTATACCTATCAGGTAGTCTTTTTTCTACTGCATCAAATATATTAAACTCACCTGGAAAGAATTGGATCAGGTGCATAGCCTTCATTCCGCGGTTTCAGGGATAATGCTCCGGTAAGGTAGCTGGTAAGCGACGCCTCTTCTGTTGATTCTTGTTTTGGCCGGAAAATGGCGCCCTGGCTGCGCGGTGTTTTTTATGGAATTTATTTTGAAATATATAAAGGCACAGGTTTCATCACATCGCTTTCCATCTTTTCGGGCAACATAAATACATTGCCTTCCTTATCGCAGATATACAAATGGGATGGTGATGGCTTCCGCGCGTCCCCATCAGCCCAAAA
>JASGEW010000097.1:0-7601 GCA_047606125.1 Niabella sp.
ACGAATACACGAATGAGCCTTTGGCACAGGGTTTCGTGGAATACACTATAGCAGATAGTGCTATTTGTCTGCATACGTATTTGTAAATGAAGTGCAAAACCCTTGCAGTAAAATCTTGTCCACTCACAACCAATGTAAAAAAAGATATTTGTTTTGAATTATTTCAGTCATTTTTTATAAAATATTCCCCGGCTGATATTATTTTTGATACATCCTTTTTATCCGAGAACCTGCTGCAATTTTTGCTTATCTAACTGGTTTTCCCAACGGGCTATAACAATGGTGGCTACTGCATTTCCGGTCATATTTGTAAGTGCCCTGCACTCGCTCATAAAACGATCGATGCCTAATATTAAGGTCATGCCTGCTATGGGCACTTCGGGTACTACTGCCAGCGTTGCCGCCAGGGTAATAAACCCGGCGCCGCTAACACCTGCAGCGCCTTTGGAACTAAGCATGGCCACCAGCAATAATACGATCTGGCTTTGCAAGGGTAACTGAATATTACATGCCTGTGCAATAAACAGTGCCGCCAGGGTCATATAGATATTTGTCCCATCTAAATTGAAAGAATAACCTGTGGGTATTACCAGTCCTACTATGTATTTTGCACAGCCTGCGTTTTCCATTTTCTGCATGAGGGCGGGCAGGGCTGCTTCTGATGAGCTGGTGCCGAGTACGAGCAACAATTCATCTTTAATATATTTTAAAAACTTAAAAATGGAGAACCCGTTATATTTTGCCACCATGCCTAATATAACTATCACAAACAGGATGGCCGTTGCATAGAAGGTAACTATAAGCGCCAGCAGGTTGCCTATGGATTTAATTCCATAAGATCCGATCGTGAAAACAATAGCGCCAAAAGCGCCTATGGGAGCCAGCTTCATCAGCATTTCCACAATTTTAAAAACAGGATGGGCCAGCGCTTCCATAAAATCCAGAACAGGTTTGCTTTTCGGGAGGGTGAGCGAAATAGCAATTCCAAACAGGATGGCTGTTAATAACACCTGCAGGATATTTTCTCCTGTTAGCGGACTGACCAATGTTTTGGGAATGATGTCGAATATAAAGTTAACTAATGAACTGTCGTGTGCTTTGTTTACGTATTGCGCTATGGATGACGTTTTTAAGGTGGCCGGATTGATATTTAATCCCTTCCCGGGCTGAACAATGTTGCTGACGATCAAGCCAAGTATTAAGGCAAATGTAGAAAAGGTGAGAAAGTAAAGGAGGGCTTTACCAGCCACTTTACCTACTTTTTTCATATCCTTCATAGAGGCAATGCCAACGGTAATGGTAATAAAAATTACGGGAGCGATGATCATCTTGATAAGGGCAATAAAACCATCACCCAATGGCTTCATTTTTTCTCCCAGCGATGGCTGCATATATCCCAGGAACGCTCCTGCGGCTATTGCGATCAATACCTGTACATACAGGATCTGGTAAATTTTTTTCTTTTTAGGGATCGTATTGCCTGGCTGCTTTTCTACAATCATTAGTATATTATTTTCTGAAATATCGGAAAAAGTATTCAGGAATCGTTCGCAGGATGATTTTTTTCAGCAATATTCAATCCCAAACTATAATGCAGAAAGTTTAAACAATTATTTTTGTATAAATAACTGCAATCATAAACACTATTCACTAATCATCTTGTTACATCCATTTACCCCGGAGCCTGGACAGGTTTGCATAGCGCATCCGGCAGCTTCACGGGAATTTTTTAAAATTGTCGCTTTTATTTTTAAGTATCCTGTGTTTGTTCGGGGTGCTGGGGCGGTAATGCTTCTACCTGTTTTTCTTCGGTAGTGATCTGCAGATGCACTGCATATTTCGATGGTTTGATCCCTTCACTGTACTTTTCTGCATACACCTGGGTGAACTCTGCGCCAAAATATAAAATGAACGAAGTATAATACACCCACAGCAAAATAATGATGATACTTCCTGCTGCACCAAATACCGCTCCGGGGTTCGATTTGGTAATGTACAGATCAATCAGAAATTTGCCTATTGCAAAAAGCACCGTGGTGAAGGCCGCCCCAATAAAGGCAGGCTTCCATTTTAAGATCACATCCGGCAATACTTTAAAAATCACTGCAAATAAAAAACTGGTCACTATAAAGGTGAGCACATTATTCAGAATAAAAAACAGCCAGCCGGATTCAATGGGTATCAGCTCCTGAAATCTGGATTGGATACTGCCAAGCAGGTTGTTCAGGATAAGCGATACCAGCAGTAAAAAGCCAAGCGATATGATCAGCGAAAAAGATTTTAACCGGTTGGTTAATAATCCTGCAAGACCTTTCCGGGGTTTTGCTTTCACCTTCCAGATCGTATTTAAACTGTCCTGGATCTCCAGAAATACGGCGGTGGCGCCAATGATCAGGGAAACAATACCTATAATTAATGCAATTGTTGTTTTATTGCTGAGGCTGGCCTGGCTTACAAGGCTTTGAACCTGATCGGCAATTTTGCTGTCTGTAAATTTGCTTACTTCTGTATAAATCTTTCCTTCTATAATTTCTTTCCTGTAAATAAGGCTGGCGGCCGCAATCACAATAGTTAACAAAGGAGCCATTGAGAAAATTGTACAATAAGCCAGTGACGAACTCAGTTTGGGCACTTTATCTTCTGAAAAACCTTTGCCTGATGCAATTAAAATATCCGCTACCTGTTTAAAGAAGGTTTTTGATTTTTTTAATACTGCTTTCATCTTAAAAATGAGATTGTTTTTAGAATCTTTTCTGTGATAGTGCCGGGGCTTTAATGAGCCAGGCTGTAACAAGAAATGATAATAAATATTATGCCCGTTTCAATTTCTTGTGGTAAGTCAAATACATTTTGTCGTGGAGCCTGGCGAACCATCCTTCGACAGGCCCAGGGAGACAGACCGTTTTTGACTGACATGACACTAGAACGGGTATCCGATACCTATATTCAGGATCAGGTTTTGTTTACGCCAGCTGGGATCGCCAAAGTTTATCTGGTCGAAGACCCAGCGCTGTCCCTGTGGCAACCAGGGTTTTCTAAAAGGAGTGGCCAGATCGAACCGGATCACAAATATGGTGGCATCTACCCGCAACCCGATGCCACCTCCCACAGCAAATTCATTAAGGGCGCTGCCAAACCTGAATTTGCTGCCCGCTCTTGAGGTATCGGTTTTAGCTGTCCATATATTTCCCGCGTCCACAAAAACGGCTCCCTGGATAATACTGAACAGTTTGGCGCGCAGCTCGCCATTCAGCATCATTTTTATATCGCCGCCCTGATCGGCGAAATAGCTGCTTGAGTCAGGGTCAATATTATTGGCGTAGTAATAGTTATAGCTGCCAGGGCCCAGCGACCTGGCCCTGAAGGCTCTTATATCGTTGCTTCCTCCTGCAAAGAACTGCCGCACATAAGGTAAGGTGGTGCTGTTGCCATAAGGAAGCCCTATCCCGATATTTGCACGCCCGGCGAGAATCAGGTTGGGCGTAAGTTTAAAATAATCCCGGAAATCACCTTCAAACTTTACAAACTGGTTTACTACGGTGTTAAACAGGGTCTTCTGGCCATACTCGTTCCTGCTTTTCAGAAAGGCATTTACCAGATTGCCTGCCGTTTCCACCGAACCCAGGAAATAAATATTATTTCGTTTTTCCCTGAACTGATCACTATAGGTAAAGTTGTAATTGGTACTAAAAATGAACTGGTTCTCATAGTTGCCCCGAAGACTTGGAACCAGTGTTAACAGCTTTTTCAGGCTGTCCGTTGTTTTGAGCGTATGTACATAAGTGATGGAGAATGGATTGAGATTATGCTCTACGTATTCATTACTTTTCCAGTTATAACCAAACTCTGCATTGCCCGACAGCATGGTAAAATACAGGGCCCTGCTTAATAGCTGGCCACCTGCGGTAATATGCGTTTTAGGTACATAGTTACTGTGACTGGCAAAATTTACAGGACCAATCAGGCGGGGGAATATGAGATTGGCAGTGGCTCCGAGTGAGTAGGAGTTGGTTTTGGCGCCGCTCACCTGGGTTTCGAAACCCGCGGCAATACTGGTATTTAATTGCTCGGCACCCCTGAAAACATTCCGGTTGGTATTAGTGACTTTTAATTCGGAGCCTACAAAGTTGTTTGATTTGCTGGTGCCTAAGACCTGTAACGATAAAGAATGTTTTTTTTGCGGGGTTAAATAGAAATTGGCATCCAGCAGATCGCTTTGTAAAGTGTCTATTGGTTTAAATTCTGCCTTTACAAATCTGAAGGTGCCTACATTTACGAGGCGATTAAGGGTAAGGCTGTGGTCGGCACGATTGTACAACTCGTCTTTTTTAAAGAAAACCAACCGGTCGAACAGCGCTGACTTATAACTGTGCTGCGGATCATAAATATTAAAGTCGTTATGTATCTCAGGAGCAGCGTTTCTGATAGTTGAGTCGCTGCGGATATTATAGTTGGGATAAATATTAATATTGTTGATCCGGTAGGGTTTTAAGCCTTCCAGCGGTGTAATGTCCTTTATTTTTACATATACATTTGCCTGGTTATTGCCAATGGTACTGTCTACCTGGAGCAAAATAAAGTCCGGGTTAAAAAAGAAATAGCCTCTTTCCTTTAACTCATTGTCAATTCTTTGGCGCTCGGCCGTAAAAACGTCTATGTCGTAATAATTGCTTTTTTTCAAAAGCGATTTGTCTGCGGTGCGCCTGATGATATTGTCCAGCGCGGTAGGTTCTGCGGGGAACCGGATATCATTTAACGTGTAGCGGTCACGGGTAACGGCTTTGTAAATTACTTTACCTGTTTTTTTATTGATCCGGGGCTCACCGGTAACAGTAGCCTGCAGGTAACCTTTGCTGATCAGGTAGCTCTGGAGCACATTAATATTATTCTGGATTTTTACGTCGCTCATGAGTACCGGCGGCTCGCCTAATTTATTACGCATCCAGTATTTGAAGCCTTTTTGTTTTTTAGGTTCGCCGGCAAGATTGTAAAAAAACAATTTGTAACGCATGCCTAATATCTTTTTATTGGGCACCGGCCTGGCCTGGCTTTCAAGCGTTGTTTTTAAAGATTTTTCCCCCGGCACTTTTTTAGCGCTGTCGGGGTTTATCTTTACTTCAGCCCCGGTATAAAGTATCTGCCCTTCCTTCAAATGCTTTGTTCCGCTGCAGGAAGTTATTGCTGCTGTAATCAGTACCAATAAGAATATATTCCAAATGCTTCGCATAAAATTTTTTAGCAATAATATCACCTGTTACTACGCCGGCCGCTGTCTCTTTCTCTTTTCTTCAGGCTGTTAAATACTTCCCTGAACTTATTATAGTCTACCACTAACGCAAATCCCAGTCCGGTTTCAATAATCTGGCCTTCCAGCACTACTTCTGTCTGGTTGCGCCTGAATGCCCTTAACCGGTACCTGCCATCGCGCGACAGCGCGTATTCAATATTTACATTGCCTGCAATATTTGAGCCTGAATTACTGCTGCTGGCTCCTTCAAGGGCAAAGTCGCTGCCCACCGTAATAGTAAGGCGGTCATTCAACAATTTTTTCGAAAGCGCCACATTTAAGTCCGTTCGTGTTTGCTGAGAGCCGGTGCTGTAATCATCTTCCGATGTAAGGTCGAAGGATACATCCACTCCTTTTACCAGGTCTGATGCCAGGTTATTGAGTTGCTGGGTGAGCAGGCGGCTTACACTCTGCCTTGCCAGCATTTCCGGAGAAGTGCCGCCTGCAAGGCTTTCAAAAGGATTGTCGGATATAAACCTGTTCAAAGCAAGCAGGGCAAATACCTGTTTGTTCAACTCGCTTTCATTACTGTTCACCTGCTGCAGGCGTGCATACACAATACCGCCAAAAGCATTCTTTTCATTCTCAGGCATCGATATTTCGAAACCGATTTTTGGTTTCAGCAGTTGCCCTGTCATTTTCAGGTACACGGTGAAAGGTAACTTCTGCTTATAGGTGTTCACCGTTGACTGATCGGTAACACCCTGTATCTGATCCGCTATCAGGTCAATAGCCGATGTATTAATATTATAAACGGCCTTAATATCGATGTTGGCTTCGGTTGGCGCCCCGGTCCATGTTATATAGCTATCAGGCTGTAATACAAATTTGCGTTTTGCCAGCCCGCCTATGGACAGGTTATAGCTTCCATCAGAAATTTTATAACGGCCTGTCATAGACAGCTTCCCGCTGGGGTCCATAGTTACGTTCAGCTCTGCTTCGCCTTTCACCAATAAAGCGTCTCCGTTTTCCGGGTCAACCACCACCGTAATTTCGGCTTCCTTATCGGTGAGGAGGTTCATGGAAAGATTAATGCCTTTCAGCGGTGCTTTGGTCAAACTGTCCACATTAATGGCTTCGCGCCCGTTATTGGGTGGTGCATCCATATCAACAAACTCCACAATACCTTCCTGACTGACTACACCGGGATCGCTATCCGGTATTGCAAAGAAAAACCGGGTGTCCTTGTTGATCCTCAGGGTTCCGGTCACTTCCGGTTTATTCATATCGCCGCCGATATTGGCGTTTATGGTAAGGTAAACTTTGCCATAGAACAATTCATTATCAATTGAAGTGGAGTTAAGCGCTCTGAAATTATTAGCCCGAAGCTTTAACGCAAACCCGAAGTTCTTATAATCCGTTGTTTTGATCATGCCGTTAAGGGTCATCGCCTGGCTGGTAGAATCGAGCAATGTAAAATTGTTGAAACGGATGCCGTTGTCCATAAAAGAAATGGTTTCATTCTTTAGCCTGAAGTAGGAGTTGAGCTGTGCAACATTTAAACCTGCATCTTTAAAGCTGATGTTGCCCAGCACTTTTGGCGAGGTTAACGGCCCCTTTGCGGTAAGCTTCCCGGTAATAATGCCGGTGCCGTTTCTGATCTGCCCGCCGCTTACACTTTCAATGTATTTAAGGTCAATCTTATTGATGTCAAGGGTCATGTCTAAAGCGCCCTTGTCTGTAGTATAGTAATATCCCGCTGCATGCACATCATGTAAGCCGGTAAGCGCTACATCTGCTTTATAGGCATTGGCAGTATAATTATCGGCAAGTATTTTTAAATCTCCCAGCTGGTCTTTCTGGTAACGGAGCTGGGTTATGGTAAGATTTGCTTCAAACCGGGGTGCGTCTGCAATATTTTTTACATCCACTGTTCCGTTAAGCGAGCCGCCCACCATTGCGGTATCCTGCTCCGCATAGCGGGTAAGTGTTTCAAGCATGAAATTTTTAAATTCAACTTTTAAAGGCGAATTGGCTGTCGTGGAAGTACTATTCACAGCCAGGGATTGGTTATTATTACTGATCTCAAAATTCCTTATATAAATGCCGGCTTTACCGTATTGGATGAGGTTGTCCTGCGCTACCTGCCACTTATCGTAGTTAAGTAATAGCTTCTGGGGGTCTAAAGAAAACCGGTAGGTTTGATCGTCGGCCTTGAAAGTACCACCTATAAGGTATTTATCCTGATTCTTACTATCGCGAAGGTGTACATTAATTGCCAGGTTATTGTTCGCCGCATCCCCGTCAACCGATGAATTGTATAACTGTACAGACGGGCTTTCTAAACTTTTGATGTTTAAGTTATAGGTAAGCC
>JASGEW010000098.1:0-21541 GCA_047606125.1 Niabella sp.
GCACGCAGTCTAAGCACGCGCTGTCCAACGGCAATACCTATCCTGCTGTTGGTATGCCCTGGGGCATGCACTTATGGACACCCCAGACGGGTAAAATGGGCGACGGATGGGCCTACACGTATGACGCCGATAAAATTGTGGGGTTTAAGCAAACGCACCAGCCTTCTCCCTGGATGAACGATTATGGACAATTTTCTTTAATGCCGGGTGTGGGCAAGCCGCAGTTTAAAGAAGAAGACCGCGCGAGTTGGTTTTCACACAAAGCAGAAAAAGCAACACCGTATTACTATAGTGTGTATTTAGCAGATGACAACGTCACCACAGAACTAACGCCCACAGAAAGGGCAGCCCTGTTTCGTTTCACCTTTCCTGAATCAGATAGTGCATATATCACCATCGATGCCTCCGATATGGCGTCCTATATAAAAGTGTTGCCTGAAGAGCGAAAGGTGATCGGCTATAGTACCAAAAGTAAATTAGGGATTCAGGACAATTTCAAAAACTATTTTGTGATTTATTTTGACCAGGATATTGATCATTACAGTATTTGGGATGGCAGATCGTTAGTCAAAAATATTGATGAACTTGCCGCTACTCATACAGGGGCGGTGATCGGGTTCAAAACCCGGCAGCGTCAGCCGCTGCTGGTGAAAGTGGCTTCTTCCTTTATTAGTTTTGAACAAGCCGAACTCAATTTAAAAAGAGAATTGGCCAATCATAGTTTTGAACAAATAGCCGGGAAAGCTAAAAACGAATGGAATGACAAGCTCAGCCGGATTGCGGTGCAGGGAGGGCAGGTTGATGCGATACGTACATTTTATTCTTGCTTATACAGAATGCTGCAATTTCCGCAAAAGCATTATGAAATTGACGCCAAAGGACAGCGGGTGCATTACAGTCCGTATGACGACAAGGTTCATGCCGGCTATCTCTTTGCAGGTACAGGTTTCTGGGATACATTCAGGGCGCAATACCCGTTCCTGAACCTGATGTTCCCATCCATCAATAAGGAAATGCAGGAGGGATTAATTAATGTATATAAGGAAGGCGGCTGGTTGCCTGAATGGTCCAGTCCGGGTTACCGCGATATCATGATCGGTAATAACTCTGCTTCAATTGTGGCAGATGCTTATATCAAAGGTTTACGCGGATATGATATTCATAAGCTATACGAAGCAATGTTAAAGGGAGCGAATAGCGAAGGGCCCATAACTGCTGTTGCCCGCAAAGGCGCGCCTTATTACAAGGAATTAGGCTTTGTGCCCTATGATGTCGGAATCAGGGAAAGCGCTGCCAGGACATTGGAGTACGCATATAATGATTTTACCATTGCGCAATTAGGCAAAGCAATCGGCCGTCCCGAAGCTGAAGTAGATGTATACCTGAAACGAGCCATGAACTATAAAAATCTTTTTGACGACACTACTAAGTTGATGCGCGGGCGCAATAAGGATGGCAGTTTCCAGTACCCGTTTAATCCTTTTAAATGGGGAGATGCGTTTACCGAAGGAAACAGCTGGCATTATTCTTGGAGCGTTTTTCATGATATCAATGGATTGATCCGGCTTATGGGCGGAAAAAAGGTGTTTATACAAATGTTAGACTCGGTTTTTGCATTACCGCCTGTTTTTGATGCAAGCTATTATGGGAAGGTAATACATGAAATAAGGGAAATGCAGATTATGAACATGGGACAGTATGCGCACGGCAACCAACCTATACAACATCTAACCTATCTGTATAACTATGCGGGAGCCCCATGGAAGTCTCAGTTTTGGATAAGAGAAGTAATAAACAGGCTTTATAAGCCTACACCGGATGGTTATTGCGGTGATGAAGACAATGGGCAAACTTCTGCCTGGTATGTTTTTTCTGCATTGGGATTTTACCCTGTTTGCCCGGCTACCAGGCAGTATGTACTGGGCGCGCCTTTATTTAAAAAGGTAACTTTGTTTTTAGAAACCGGAAAGACATTTACCATTAATGCACCGGACAACAGCGATCAGCATTTCTATGTTAATGCTGCTTCACTAAATGGCAGATCTTATGCAAAGAGCTGGATCGATCATTTCGACATCCTGAAAGGCGGAACCTTTCAATTACAAATGAGCAATGTACCCAATAAACAAAAGGGCGCTGCAATTGAAGATTATCCATACTCTTTTTCAACCGGGCAAAAAAAACAATAAATATACAAGAGAAAATAAATAGGATATGCTGCAATTTTTAAATGGAGCCAATGCGCTCGCACTGGTCTTTGCCTCTTTGTTATTGTTTGCTATCGCTTACCGGTTTTACGGCATTTTTATAGCGAGCAAAGTGCTTCGGCTAAATGGAAACAATAAAACCCCCGCCATAGAATTTGCCGATGGGAAAGATTATGTGGCTACTAACAGAAATGTTTTATTCGGGCACCATTTTGCGGCCATTGCTGCTGCCGGTCCATTGGTAGGCCCGGTACTGGCAGCGCAATTTGGCTACCTGCCGGGTACGCTGTGGATATTGATTGGTTGTGTATTAGGCGGCGGCGTACATGATATGGTAGTATTATTTGCTTCAGTGAGGCATAAGGGAGAAAGTCTGGCCACTATTGCCGGTAAAGAAATAGGTAAGGAAACAGGGGTAATTGCAGGGGTAGCCATACTTTTTATTCTGATCCTAACGCTGGCGGGACTTTCCCTGGCGTGCATCAGTGCCATGCACGAAGCACCGTGGTCGCTTTTTACAGTAATAGCCACTATGCCCATCGCCGTAATAATGGGGTTAATGATGCGTTACAAAAGTAATAGTGTAAGAATGGCCAGTATTACAGGTGGTATTTTGCTCCTGGTATCCATCGTTGGCGGGCACGAATTAATGCAATTTGAAGGAATAAAAAATATCTTTCATTGGAAAACGGAAACAATTTCCATAGCCATTGCCGTTTATGGCTTTTTAGCGTCGGTATTACCTGTTTGGCTGCTGCTGGTTCCACGGGACTATTTATCAACCTATTTGAAGATAGGAACTATCATTATGCTGGCTATCGGTGTAATTTTCGTACATCCCACCATACAAATGCCGGCTGTTACAAACTTCATACATGGCGGCGGTCCGGTAATCGGCGGTCCGGTGTTGCCTTTTATTTTTATTGTAATTGCCTGCGGCGCTATTTCAGGTTTTCATGCCGTAATAGCAACGGGCACCACACCGAAAATGATAGCTAATGAAAAAGAAATTCTTTTTGTGGGTTATGGGGCCATGCTGGTAGAAGGGTTTGTGGCTTTAATGGCGTTAATAGCAGCCTGCACGTTGGTGCCGGGCGATTATTTCGCCATCAACACGCCCAAAGAAGTGTATGGATCATTCATTGCCGAAAATCCCCGCCTGCATTCGGTAGACTTAAATTATTTTAGCGAAAAGATCGGTGTCGATTTGCACGGCAGAACAGGGGGCGCTGTTTCTCTGGCTGTAGGAATGGCGCATATTTTTAATAAGATCCCCTTTATGGATCATTTAACGGCCTATTGGTACAACTTTGCGATAATGTTTGAGGCGGTGTTTATTTTAACCGCAATAGATGCAGGTACGCGGGTAGGAAGATTTTTTTTACAGGAAATGATAGGTACGGCAGTGCCCAGATTTAAGGATAAGAACTGGAAGCCGGGAGTGATAATATGTAGTTTACTTTTTACTTTTTCATGGGGGTATTTGGTGTATACAGGAAATGTAAGCAGTATATGGCCCTTGTTTGGGATCTGTAATCAGTTACTTGCTGCCTGTGGTTTAATTGTTTGCACTACGATGCTTATAAGAATGAACAGAAAAAAATATGCTTTGTGTTCCGCTATACCGGGTGTTTTTATGGCTGTTATTACATTTTGGGCGGGGTATATCCAGATAAAAAATGTTTATTTACCCAACGGTCAATACCTGTTGTCCATACTTGCTTTTTTTGCTATGATGCTTATGGCGATTGTATTTGTAAATACATTTAAAAGATGGAACAAATTGCTAAACAGCAACAATATAAAAATTGATTATTATGGCGAAAGGGTGAAGGAGTTAGTAGAACGCTGATCTTCGCCATTCTGGAAGGCTCGATACGCCTGTTAAAATATTGACATTTAATTTATTTTAAGTATAAACCTCTATAATTGAATGAGGTGTGCGGCTATTATATAGTAGGGGTAGGGTTTAGAAAAACGGACCAGATTAACAAAAAAATCAACTTATCCTGGATCTTAAGACCATTTGTTTTCATAAAGTGTAATTATTTGACTATCAATATTTATATAGATCTGCCAGGGAATAATAAAAGAGGTGTTTCACGCGGCATATTTTATTTTAAATTGATTAAAACATTATCTGGAAATAATTAGGTATAATTATTGTGTTGCTTATGTATGGTTAAATGGTACAGCAGCTTCTGTAAAAACATTTTAGCCATTACTGTGTAACTTAAGAATCTTGCTCTATGTTGCCTATTCAAATCGTACTTCTTATTCTGGCTGTTGCTTATCTTATTTATTTGTATTTGAACCGGAATGCCTTTCATTTAAAAAAGGCCAAAGCAGATCAAAACCTGGGTGCTGTGAAAACTGAGCTGTTATTAGCACAGGAGCGGTTTACAAAAATTGAAAATGAAATTTCAGGATTAATCAGTGAAAAATTCGGGCAACAATTTTCAGCGGATATAAAAAATGGTGTGGTGACCGTTGGAATGCCCGCTGCTTTTCTGACAATGGCATGGGGACATCCTCAGAAAATCGTTACCGATCAAAAGGATGCAGCAATGGAAAGCTGGTATTATAGAGATACCGGAAAAAAAGGTATAATACAAACCGAAGTAATGATACGAAATAAAAGGATAATAGCCTTGAAAGATATTTAACTATGTCAGGAACACTTAAAAACTACTACGAAATCTTAGGGGTGCCCCGCTCTGCCAGTTCAGATGAGATCAGAACTGCCTACCGGAAACTACTGGTAAAGTTTCATCCGGATAAAAATGTAGGGGATGCTTATTTTGAAGATTGGTCTAAAAAAATCAACGAAGCCTTTGAGGTTTTAATGGACCCCCGGATAAGATCAGAATACGATAAGGTGTACGATGAAACAAGAATGACCTATCTGGCAAACAAAAAGAATGCCGCCCGGGGCGGGATGCAATCCGAAACTGCTGAAAAGGACACAACGGTAGAAGCAACTGTTGAAAATCCGCCGGTTGTGGATGATGCTATGGAACAGTTAATACCCCAATATATCAATGCGAAAAAAAATGTTGTAAAATTAAAAAGAGCATTTAACGAAGCCGAACAACAGTCCCTTGCGATTAAAAAAAACAGGATACCTGTACAAATGGCGGTTGCCCTAACTGTAATTGTTGGCATAAGTATCTGGATGGCAATACGTTTTTTTAACCCAGGCGCACAGGGAATACCCAGGCAAACTGTTGCGCAGCAATCACCGCAGGCAGCAACACCTCTCGTGTCGGAGCCTGCTAATGCGCAAACCCCGCCGGGTATTGAAGATGTCCACCGGGAATTTAGAGTAATTGCGCAGCGGGCATACTTTTATGACAAACCCGGTGGCGAAAAAAGTTCCACCCGATTTCTGTCTAAAGGCAATAAGTTCATCGTAACAAAACGGGCCGGCGATTTTTATTACGGCAATTTCCCCATGATATCAAATCCTAATTATAAAATGGAAGGCTGGATGCATATTGAAGATCTGCAGCCGCTACCCCAACAGTAAACCGGACCCATATTAAATAATCGTAACCTATTTAAGAGCGATTAAAAAAAGGTTAAAAAGATTTGATAAATGTGAAAAAAAAGGCATCTTTGTTTCTTATCGCGTTTACCTATCAAGAAAATATCTTTTGACCCTGGCTAATCGCATTTCTTTATTTGAAAATGCGTGTATGAGTTTTCATAATTATTATAAGCTGCCATTTAACATAGGTGCTATTCCTGCAAAGAAGGAGCTTCCCAGGTGCTCTTTAAAGGAATCGATTTCCCACCATCTTCACTTGATCCTGACCACTTCTTTCGGTGAACTTTATAGCGATGGAGATTATGGCAGCGGGTTGTGGGAGGAGGATTTTGATAATGTTTCTTACAGAAATAAGCAAAAAGAAAGTATATTGAAGTCTATAACAGAATCTATAATGAAATACGAAAAAAGAATTGAACGTGTAAAAGTTGAAATGAATGTGCAGCAGGATGAATCTATGAGTAAAAGTGAAGATCCCCGTATTAAACGTAAAATCGATTTTTTGATTACTGCTTTAATTGTAGCCACTAATGAAAAAATTGTATACAGGGATAGCTTCTTTACAAGCCCTTTAGCATATAATTAAACCAGACATGAGCGAAAGCAGGGAACATATACGTAACAGGATGCTGCAGCACGCAGCCAGAGTATGGGGGTATCCGGAAACCGAGGATGTTTCCAGTTTTGATCCACTGGTCAACTTACTTTTATCTGTAAATGCAGCAGAGTTTGAACGCCTTTCAAACGAGATACACCATTCCCGTAACCGGGTAATGGAACGTATCATGCAACTGCTGGCGCCAGATGTATTAACAGGACCACATCAGGCATCAGCTATTTTAAATGCAGGCAGCATTGAAGATACTGTGAGGCTATCGGCCAAAGAACAATTCTTTTTAACACAAAATGTAAAAATCAGTGGTGGACAGCATCATAATATCGATGTTTATTTTACCCCGGCAGATGCTTTTTATATCAATAAATGCAGTATCAAATACGCTGCCGCGAATAATAAAATATTCCGGTATTCGGACAGCGTGACTAAAGAGCTCGTTGCGATTGCCGGTGAGCAACAGTTTTTGCCGAATGCCACACTTTGGCTGGCAGTAGATCAGCCTCATATAAACCTTACCCATACACAGTTTTATTTTCAGTACAGAAGTGAGGTGAATAAAGACGTTTTTTATAACCAGCTAAAAAATGCAGTGTGGCGTATCGATGATAAGGAAATCGTGACCAGACCAGGCTTTAATACTATTGAAGCAGGCGGCGCAGACTGGTATGCCGAACAGATCATCTATCAGCAAAGCAGCATTACCGATAAATTTATAAAGCTTGTAAAACAGCAGTACGAACAATTTTTCATCACTATTGAAGCAGCGCATTTCTCTAAGGGTGTACCGGGAAAAAGCTTGTTTCCGCAGGAGATCAAAAAAGTGTTTGAACAGAACATAAATAATATTGAAGGGGAAAAGCTTACATGGATCCGGATTACTTTCCCTGAAAATATTACCGGCGCCATGCTGGAGGACCTGAGTGTATATGCAAATGCCTTCCCCGTGGTGAACAGGAGGCTTTATGAAATTTCGTACAGGATGCAGGAACTCATGAATGTGATTCCGTTAGTAACAGGGGAGAACCAGTTTTTTGATATTGATGCAATAGTGGATGAAAACGGAAAGCAATTTCATGTAAGAGAAAATGAAGACCAGGACAATCATTCGATAAGTGTGCTGATGAGAAATGGTGGTGCCGGGCGCTTTGACGAGCGGGATGCAAATGTAGTGTTAGAAAATCTTGTTCAGCTTTTAAGGGATGAAAGCGCAGCATTTTCTAATTTAGGAAAGGATCTTATCTCTCAGGAAGTGAAAGCACTGCAGCAATCCATTACAAAAATCGAGCAACTTGTGGGGCGTACAGATAATCAAACTTCGTTCACACCCTATTTAATGGTTCGGAACAGAGGTATGGAAACTTCGCGATTCCTGTACATTACCTATTGGAGCACCAACGGCGCCCTGGCAAACCGTATAAGAGCCGGCACCCGCTTGCAGCCTTACAAAACCAGCTCTGTAAAGGCATCCAGTACTTTTTTATTAACGCCTACCCAGGGCGGGAAAAACCGTCTTGGACAAAGCGAGAGTGTGATCGCGTATAAATATGCACTGCTTTCGAAAGACAGGATAATGAGTAAAGAGGACATCAGGTTGTATTGTAAACTTGCACTGGGTAATATGGTGCGTGAGGTGCAGATCAAAAAAGGGTTTATGGTTTCTGCAGAAAACAGCAGCGGCTTTATGAAAACTATTGATATTACGATCACTATCCCCAGGAAAAATTATGATGAGGCGTTAGAAAGCGGAGAGATTGCCCACTGGGAAAAAAGTATCGCTATGGAGTTAGGAGAAAAGTCAATGGCCTTTATCCCATTCAGGGTGTTTGTAAAATCCGTCAACATATATAATAGCACAATATAGTAAATGCAGGAAGAAAAGTTATATGAGTTACTGGAAGTATTAAAGCAGCGTTCAGCAGATGTGCGTGCGGAAGTACTGCTTAGCCATTTAATGGAAAACGGGCTGGGTAAAGATGATTTTGTGGTTCATAACAATGGTTTTTTCTTCCGTGAATTTGCTAAAGATATTTATAGTTTGTCTCTGATAGAAGATAGCTGGTACAGGAAATATATAGAGATCCGCCTGTCCCGGACGGGCTTTTATGATATGTTGCCCGAAGCTTTATTTCATCAGCCGGAAACAAGTGAGTTCAGGCAGCGCTCCGGGGTTGCAGAAATGATAGACCGGTATAAAAAAAATACCGCTAAAGAAACGGATATCAGGAAATTTTTTCAGCCATTTGAAAATGAATTTTTTTATCAGCAAATGGCTTTGGAGAACGAAGAAGTCAGTCTGCTCGACACGCTGAAAAACAAAATATTAAGCGCCTATTTCTTGAAATTCTGGGAGCTGCCCATAACGCTGAAAGTGAGTGAAGCTGCTTCATTCTTATTGCTTTTTCCTTATGCAAGCACAGTGAACGGTAATTTACCTTTAATGCAGGCCTGCTTAAGCGTTTTGCTTAATGAAAGCGTGATAGTGGAAAATAAAGTACCCAAACCTATAAGGGCCGAAGGGACGCTGAACGATGGACTTGGCGAACAGCCGCTGGGCGATTATATGATCTGCGGTAATGAATTTATAGAAGACTATCCCAATCTCTGTTACAGCATTGGCCCTCTGGAAAATAGTAAAGTGAGTGATTTTATTGAAGGCGGACATAAAGATTTAATCATACAAACCTTTAATAACTATTTTGCCCCGGTAGAAGCAGATATAGAGGTAGAGATCGTTATTGATAATCAGGTTTCGGGCATGAGTTTTGGAGCAGATGAAGTTATATTGGGTTATTCAACAGTTATGTAATATTTATGATCGAAATTCTTTTTACAAACAATAGTAGTTTAAAAATGGATAACTGGTTTTCACCATCATTGCGCGGCGTATTATCGGTGTTGGGTATTGGCCTTTTCAGCCTGTCAATGGTTACCGGTATCATCATATCCAGGATCAGGGGGAGCATTAAACCCTTTATCAAACCCTGCCTGATATACCTGCTGCTATATGCTTTGGCCTTTGCAATAATCGGCCTGCTAACCGCAACCCATATTTTTGAAAGCTACACACAGTATTTTCTCTTATATCAAATTTTATTCATCGGGCTGGGAATATTGCATGTGTTTACTATGTACAAATACATGAAATGGATAAATGAAAAAAGCTTTTGGGCAGAGGTGATTTTCAGTTTTGTTTTAACAGTTGCCGGAGGGGGCTGTTTTATGATGGTATATCGCTGCTTTAACAGAACGGAAATGGATATAACCATGCTTACGGCTGCCATAAGTTTCATCGTTCCTTTATTTGTATATTATACTTACAGGGCCGCTACTGCTATTCCCCTAAAGATATTGAAGCAATGGTTCTATCCGCTTCATATTGAAACGGCAGTGCCCGATGAGAAGAAATTAAAAAATCTCCTGGTAATCAGCTTTGAGTTTTTAAAAAAACAGAATGATAAACATTTTACCAATTTCAGAGCGAAAGCCCCTGCAGATATGGAGTTTGGCGAGTTGTTCTACTACTTTATCAATGATTATAATGACCGGCATCCGCATGCAACTATTTCTTATGTAAAAGAAACCGGCCAGGCGTCAGGATGGATCTTTTTCAGAAAGCCCAGGTGGTACACGCTTTTTACGAAATATATTGATGCAGAAAAAACAATATTTGTAAATCATATCAGGGAAAACGACGTCATTATGTGCGTCAGGGTTTCCTGATCAATTACTAAACTATGAGCAGAAGTGTAGCATATAAACCCGTAAACTGGATTAACGGGATGAAGATCAATAAAACCCATTTTATTGCGGAACATAATGCCAGCCTGTATCAGCAGGCCCTCAGCAATACGGCATTTTTAAATGATCATAATTATGGTATACTGCCTTTTACGGGGGAGGTTCCGGCAACGAAGATATGGTTGAGTGTGGATAACAGTCAGCATGTAAATATCAGGGTAATGTCATGCCTCGCCATTACGCGTGGGGGGTATATTATTGATTTTAATTCGGATGCAACAGATATCTCAAATCCTTTATCTGCCCGGATACCCGGCCTGAGTGTGCCTTTCAGCCAGCTTAAAGGCAGAAGCGATGCATACTACGTTGTGTTGTCGGTAGATCCTTATAATACGGAGCCTGTGGGCGCGGCAAATCCGGAAGAGCAGCCGGTGAGGCTTCCTTTTACACAGCCCAAATATACGGCGCTGCTGATGGAAGAAAAAGAAACCAGTCTGAATACCTTAGGAGCGTTCCAGTTACCCATAGGCAAAATAGAAGTGAAGGACCAGACAGTTATATTGATAGAACAATATATACCTGCGTGTACCACGGTTAACAGTAATGAATTATTACTGCAACATCAGGCACAAACGGAACAATTCTTTGGAAAATTAGAGCTGGATACCTTACAGATACTTCAAAAAATACTGCAAAAGGATCAGCAAAATGATATTACCGAACCCGTAAAAAAGCTTTGTGAGCAGGTGTTATTTTATATTTCCAATGTATATGGCAATTACAGGCATACGGCGCGTTATGCGGCGCCTATCAATCTTATATCAATTATTTCCGGACTCGCAAGAACCATAAAAAACTCGGTTGACATTTTTACCGGTACCGGTAAGGAAGAAATGATCAATTACTTTACAGAGTGGTGCAATGTGAAACAGGGGGAGCTCGAAGATGAAATCGCCGATGTTTGCAACTATAAATATGATCATTTGAATATACATGATGGCATCAGGAAAAGCTCAGATTTTTGCGGTCTGATATTAAGTTTGTTCGATGCCCTGGCAGCGCTTGATTACATTGGAAAGAAAAAAGAAACAGGCATATTTGTAAAAGAACAACTGGTTATACCGGAGGAAGAATTGCAATCAAGAAGAAGAGGTTTTTTTCTTGCTGATTAATAGATGATTTGAGTATATGGCACCTATTCATAACTAATAAATTTAAAATGGCGCAAATAGTAGTGAACGCAAAAGAACGAAAACAGGCTTTCTGGAAGTTTTTACTATTCTTTCTGCTTGCTGTGGCAATTATTTTACTGGCAGCCTATTTTGATACGCTGGTTCCCTCAAAAGAAAATAAAATGATGAGGGAGCAGCTTGCGAAATTCAAATTACGCGAAGCAGCTCAGGACAGGTTTACGAATAGCATGAATGATGCAAAAATCTTAATCGACTCGCTTCGCAAACCAGGCGCCAACCAGGCTTATATTAATTCGCTGATCCAGGATAAGATCAGAGAGCTTGCCGCATTGCAATATAAAGACAGCAGTATGTACAGCCGGCTTAATACCAGCGTCATTGATGTGTTTCAACGCTACCAGGAAGCCACAATGCAAATAGCAAAAATGGGAACGCTGCCGCAGGATTACCAGAAGCTGAAAGCAGATTATGATGCTGCGCAAAGAGACCTGATCACCTGCAGGCAGGGGTTGAACAATGTGTACCAAGGCTCCAATAGTTATTAATAATGTTTAAAAGGTAATTAGCTCTTTGATCAGTCAACCCGGACCGATTTATTGACGATAAGCCTTCCGGCGCCTACATATTTACCGGCCCAGTAAGGATCGCTAAGACTTGCGATGCTTACACCTTTTGAAGAAGAGGAATTTACAAACCTGTTATTATCCAGGTACATTCCTACATGTGAAACATAGGTGCCGGGAATAGTTCGGAAGAATACGAGATCGCCTTTGGCCAGCTCCCGCTTTACCGTGAAACGTTCTACGTTTTGCGTAAAGAATTGCTGCACCGAAGTACGCGGTATCCTTATTCTGTAAACGCTGGAAAACAGTCGTTGTATAAATGCAGAACAATCAATACCGCTTTTGGTAGTGCCCGCCCACAGGTAAGGCGTGTTCAGCCAGTCATCGATAAATTCGTAGAGTTTGAGGTCGGTAATCTTATCGGGAGGCACGCTTAGGTATGCAGCATATTTATTCTTAAGCCGCACTTCTTCCTTGCTGGCAATTACCTTGTCCGGGGCGTTGCTTTTTTCCTGTATAACCAACGAATCGGGTGTTTTGGTGCTGTCATTAATAACCGCTACAGGATCGCCGGTATTTTCAAAAACAAACTGGCTGTAATCCTGCTGGGGAGCTTTTTTAAATATGCTGCAGCCGGATAATAAAGCGAGGATTAGCAATAGGTTAATAGGGTTCTTTAGCATAATGTAAAATTACTGACTAACTTTAAAAGAAGATTATAATTTTTAATAAAATCGCATAATGGAAAAGAAACAATATATAGGTTTCCGGCTCGATGATAATGTAATAATCGCATTTCTGGTTACCTGTGTAATTGCATCAATGGCGTTTGTGCTGCGCTATAAAAACTATACGCCCTGCCAGTCTTTTGAAATAAGGATCCCGACGGATAAAGTATTTACAGGAAGCCTGATCCGGTTTGAGGCAGATATAGCGGGGACTCATAAAGATTTTGAGTGGGATTTTGGCGATAACCAGGGCTCCAATACCGAGGTGAATTCTGTGGTGCATTCTTTTGACAAACCTGGCGAATATATTGTTACACTAAAAGTGGATAACAGGTGTATTGAGTCCCAAACAGTATTTGTGCAGCAGGCGGCCGAAATTGTTGATGTATCGCAAATGCCGCAGGCGGTGATCCCGGATGTTACCGAAGTAGGCAAACCGACCAGTTTTCTGGATAGCACTGCTAACGCCAGCGCCTGGGAGTGGAGGTTTGGTGAGAATGAGCATGTGGACGCTTATGTAAAAAACCCAACCTATGTTTTCAGGCAGCCGGGCTGGAAAACCATAACCCTTACTGTTAATGGAAATAACAAAGCGGTTCTGGTTAAAAAAATATTCGTTAATCCACCAAAGGAAACAGGGCTTCCTGCCCAGCCACCGCCCCCGCGGGTAAACGCCCGGCCCCGGGAGGTGAACAGTACGCCCGAAACAGATCCTTTAGAGGAGCAATTAAATCCCAAACCTGCGCCGGCTGAACCTGTGCAACCCGTGATCGTAAAGGCTCCCGAAATTTCGATCGGCGATTTTAAGCAAATGCTGTACGGTGTGGCAGATAAGCGATATAACGCCGGCAGTTTTGGAAAATATTTTTGCGATGGTAACCTAAATACGTTAACCTCCATTAACGGGAAACCATCAACTTTTAACGAATTTTGCAGCAAGCTAAGCAGGCTGAAAAAATCATCGAATATTAAAAGTATGACAGTTACTCCCAAGAAAAATCCGCAAACCAATTGCATCACCTCGGTCGATGTAATCATAAGAATAAAAACAGGTATATTCGGAATATCAAACTCTTCAGACTTTTAACGTATGCAGCTATCCAAAACACTTGAAAAGGCCATTACAATTGCCAAAGCAATTGCCAAAGAGAACATGCAGGGCCGCTATGCCACGCCACATTTGCTTAAAGCCCTGCTGCATAACGATGTAGAGCTCGATCCCTTATTGGTGAAGGCCGATATTGATATGTACTACCTGGCAGATTGGGCAGATGTAAGAATTGAGAACCTGCCTAAAAGCACGGCGCCAAAAGATGAAATACCTGCAGCTGAAGATATTGCTACCGTGCTTGACGATGCAGATAATATCCGCCTGAAAGTAAGTGCGGAAGAAGTAGAGCCTTTGCATGTGCTGGCTTCCATCAGCACACCCGGAGTAGTATTTTCTTATGATCAGCTAAAAACTTTTCCTGTAAAAAGGGAAGAGCTGTTGCAGTTTGCCGGGGTAGGCAGCGGCGGCGCTCAGTTATTGAACAGTGTGCAGGACGGTACTTCAGCAACGGGAAAAAATAATGATCCGGCTTCAAAAAAGGCTTTGCAGAAGTATGGTGTGGATAAAACAAAGCTGGCCATAGAGGGCCAGCTCGATCCCATTATTGGCAGGGAGCAGGAAGTAAGGATGATGGCCGAGATCCTGAGCCGCCGCAGCAAGCCTAATGTATTGCTTACAGGAGAACCCGGCGTAGGTAAAACGGCGCTGGTAGATGGTTTTGCGCTTGCAATTGCTGCAGGAAAAGTACCGGCATTTTTAAAGAATGCAAAGGTTTTTGAGCTGAATAACGGGGCAATGGCTGCCGGCGCATCCTATAAAGGTGAAACCGAAGAGCGCCTTAAATCAGTTATAACCGAGATAAAAGAGTTTGACAAGGCTATTTTATTCATTGACGAAATACACGTATTGCTGGACAGGAACGGCCCTTTTGCCGGCGCGGCCAATTTATTAAAGCCCGAACTTGCAAGAGGCGTGATTACCATTATTGGCGCAACAACAATTGATGAATACCGGAAAAACATTGAAAAAGATGAAGCCTTTGCCCGCCGGTTCGAATTGCTGAATGTAGAAGAACCCTCACCTGAAGTGGCATACCGCATGATGAAGATCGTAATGCCGCTTTATGAGCAGCACCATAAAATTATGGTGGCCGACGATACTTTGCACGAATCGATAAGGCTGGCTAAAAGATATATCAAAGATCGCCGCCTGCCGGATGCGGCAATAGACCTGGCAGACAGATCAATGGCCGCCTTACGGCTGGTAACCGATACCGGCGCCACCACCCTGCAGGCGCAGCAAGCCGAATATGAAAAATTAAAAGAGCAGCAGGATACCGGTATATCAGATTATCAATGGCATTACCAGCAGCTAAAAAACGGGATGAGCCCGGTAATATGGAGCGCCATTCCCACATCGGACGACCCTATGCAGATGAAGGAGGCCGAAAAAATAACGGCCTTTCTTGATGAGGTCTATAAAATTTTAGATCCGCTGGTTACAGAGCAAAGAACGGCTCTTGAAAAGCATGATGTAATATCGATTGTTGCTGATAAAACTGGTATCCCTTTAGGAAAGATCCAGGCGCAGGAAAAAGAGCGGCTTTTGAATATCAGGGATATCCTAACACAGCGCGTGGTGGGGCAGGATCATGCCGTGAAGGTGATCAGTGAGTCTATATTGGAATCCCGGTCAGGGTTAGGAAAACCCGGCCAGCCTATCGGCTCGTTCTTCTTTTTAGGGCCAACAGGAACCGGCAAAACCGAACTGGCAAAATCGCTGGCTGATTTTCTTTTCCAGGACGCCAGCAATATTATCCGCTTTGATATGAGCGAGTTTAAGGAAGAACATTCGGCTGCATTACTTTATGGCGCTCCCCCCGGTTATGTAGGTTATGAAGAAGGCGGCCTGCTGGTAAATAAAATAAGGCAGCAACCTTATGCGGTGGTTTTATTTGATGAAATAGAAAAAGCGCATCCGTCGGTATTTGACCTGTTCCTGCAAATACTGGATGAAGGTAAGCTGCATGATAAATTAGGTAAGGAAGGGGACTTTTCTAACGCGTTGATCATATTTACCTCAAATATCGGCAGCAAATACGTTGTGGATGCGTTTAATAAAGGCGAAATTCCCGATCATGCACAATTGCTGGGTGTAATGGGTAACCATTTCAGGCCCGAATTTTTAGGCCGTCTTACCGAAATCGTTCCTTTCGCACCCATGACGCAGCAAATGGTAGAACGCATCCTGGAAATAAACCTGAAGGACCTGTATGCAGCTTTGGAAAAGCAGCAGGTATCGCTTACTATTACTCCTGAAGCGAAAAGTAAAATAGCTTTATTAGGTTTCACACCGGAGTTTGGCGCGCGCCCTATTCATGGCGCTATCCGGTCGCAGATACGCAGACCCTTATCTAAAAAAATAATTTCAGGCGAATTGTCGCCGGGCAGCGAAATCATTCTTGATGTAATGAATGGCGAGCTGGAATGGAAAGTGAAGGAAAAAGAGCCGGAGAAGGTCTAAGAGACAGTGTCAGATCGGGACGATCTGACACTTTACAATTAGTGCACGTTGCGTCATCATTAGTGTTAAGCACAGTTTATGTGCGTGGAAAAGACACCCGGGTCTCGCATTAGATATTATGCGCAGGCAGCGGACCCGGCTGTTTAAGGCCCGGGAAACCGAACTTTTTTATTGTGAAATAAAAATACTGATTTCCCGGTATGGTTTTAGAGTGCATAACATTTTTGAGAATACGTATATTGACCATAGAGGAAAGAGAGGAATACACAAAGTGCTTTGAGGTTATATTGGGTTAAAAAGTTGTAATCTCTGTGGTTTCAGAAAATGTTATATATTTTGGGTTTTATATAGTACAATTTTAGTATTTTCGTAAGAGGTACCTTTAAAAAATAACTCCTTAACGAAAAAGCCTGTTATGCCTCAGTTAACCGATGCTACCTTCAGTATAAACGGGAATACCGTTTCCGTATTTAAAACATTTTCTTTAACGCAAAATATTTTTGATCATCATCACTTTACCCTGGTATGCCCGGCCGAAGCTATTGATGGCAAAGAAGGTTTATTCACTAATTCCAGGGATATGATCGGTGCCAGTTTTGGCGCCAGAATTGAAGCGATATCCTTCGATACTGTGACAGCTCCTGCAGGCGGATTGTTATTTAAAGGTATTGTAACAGGGGTGGAAACTTCCCGGTTCACCGGCCATCATGGAGATGTGATTATCACAGGGTACAGCCCTACTATTATGCTTGATACGGGACCTCACTGCCAGAGCTGGGAAAAGAAAGCCGTAAAGAACATTGCGCAGGACGTATTAAAAGATTTTCCACAGAACCTGATTGATCCCAAAATAAAACCGTTATACGGAGAAACTTTAGCCTATACCGTACAATATAAAGAGACCGCATGGGAGTTTTTAAAAAGATTAACTGCCACTTATGGGGAATGGCTGTTTTGGGATGGCCAGAGCCTTATAGTAGGACCGCCCCGCAGCGAAGTGAAGACACAACTTACTTATGGCGCCCATTTAAGCCGGTTCAATATGAGTCTTCAGGCCAGGCCGCTAACTACTGGCTATGTAGCCTGGGACTATATGAACAGCCAGGTCTATACCAGTATGCCTAAAGACATCGTACAAAAAGCGGGACTTAATCCATGGGGAGAAAAAGTGATGCAGCAATCCCGCAATATTTACAATACCCGGCCTAAAATGCATAATAACCGGTTTACCACAAACCTTAAACAGCAGGACGATCTGGTAACGCTGCGCACTGCCATGGAAAGCAGCCGTATGGTGCAGTTTCAGGGGCAAAGCGGTCATCCCGGGGTTAATATCGGCACCATGATAGAAACCAGCGGCAGCAATGTATTTACCGGCGCTACAGAAGGTTATGGTCAGTATCTTATTACCGGCATTAGCCATTTTGTAGATGTGCAGGGCAACTATGAAAACGAATTTACTGCTGTACCCTACAGTATCAAAGTGCCGCCCATTTCCGCACCGGCAGAACCTGTATGCGAAACCCAGAGCGCCCTTGTAACCGATAATAACGATTACAAGGGTTTGGGCCGGGTAAGGGTAAAATTCCATTGGATGGGATCAGGAGAAAAAACGCCCTGGATAAGAGTAGCGGCACCGCATGGCGGAGGCAGCAAAGGACATTTCTTTATCCCTGAAATAGGCGAAGAAGTTTTGGTGGCTTTTGAGGGTGACAGCGCCATCAAACCCTATGTGATCGGCACCGTGTATCATGGACAGGCAAATAATAGCTTTAGTAATGAGGGGAATGATATAAAGGTCATCCAAACCCGCAGTGGTACTAAAGTAAGAATGAATGATGCTGAAGGATCCATCTTTATTGAAGATCCCAGCGGCAATACCTGGTTTATGGACGGACAGGGAAATATTAGTGTAAATGCGCCAAAGAATGTCAATATTGTTGCAGGCGAAAACCTGAATATCAGTGTGGGTAAAGATATGAAAACACAGATAGGCAATAATAACATCGTAAATATTACGGAGAAGCATCAGTTTGCGTCGAGGAATTATTCTCAAAATGTCGCTGACAGGAAGGACATTGTTGTGGGTGGGGAATTGCAGGAAACAACTGCGAAAACAACACATAAAGCGATCAAGGGAGATGTGCTCATTCAAAGTGCAGGCGTATCGAAAATTTTAGGTGCGATTGATGCAAAAATCAATAAAGGATAAGGCGCATGTATATATCAGGAAAAAATTTATACGCACTGTTATTTTTGATTACCATAAATGTTTCTTGTCAAACAAAAAATAAAATGGACGTAAAATTCAAATGGCAGGAAGCAACATCTGCCCCGCTTGGTTACCCGGTGGATGTGCTGCGCGGCGGTCTTGAAGCTGCGGATGGCGACTTTACAGGCCTTATAAGAGGCACCACTGTTGGAGCATGGGGCCAGGCAAATCAGGGAATGTCAGATGGAATGAAAACAATTCCCTTCCGTTTGCATGTTATCTGGCTTTCCTATGCAGAAGATTGTTTTTACGAGGTAGATACGAGCCTTGATTACTTTAAAATAGCGGCCCTTTTTAAGAAGGGGTATTACGTGCCTTCTATCGATCCGGATCGCCCCGGACCATTTAAGGAAGATTATAATCAAATAAATGTTGGTTTTGCACCAGGGGGCTATGTTACTGTTTGGGTTGGCGGGGTAAGCCGGCAAATAAAAGTGGGAACGGCTACAGGTAAAAAAGTAGTCATACCGCAGGAGGTTATCAGCGGGTTGGATTACCCTTTAAAAAATTTATTTGATGAAAAATACAAAAAAGAAACAATGCTAAACGATCGCATTGTTCCAAAAGAAGTGCAGGAATACAATAAAGGCAAGAAAATTCCATTTGGTAAATGGGAAAAATTTAACAGGCGTTATAACTGGAACGTAGAAATTAAATTGCCCGGCAATGAAGCGGTAAGTAGTACCGATTTTTCATTTATGAATGGTGAGCATGAGCAACTATTCGGTGCATCGTTAGAAAAAAAATACCAGATAGATAATGATTTCTGTTTAAATACGCCTAAGGAAAGAGCAGTGCCTGAAATTTTGGCTTTTTACTATAATGACAGTACAGGACAGGAGCATGCCATTTCTGTTTTTTTTAATGAAACAGAGACTTTAGATGCTTTTTGTGAAGTTTTTGATAAAGGCCATGCTTCGGATGCAACAATAGTTGTTGATGTAAACCAGCTGAGAACAGGCGCTTCGGTAAGCATGGTCACTCCTGATAAAAAGACAATATGGTTAACCGATTGTAAAGTAAAAGGTCGTTAATGCCATGGGTAAAACATTTGTATATAATACTGGAACTGCTGCAGCGGCACCCGGCACACTGCAGGTAGTAAGTGGTTTGTTTTTTGACGGGACATTAAATAACCTGCGCAATACAGAAATAAGAAAAAAGGTGGAAGGCAAGGGTATAGAGGAGTACCAGGGACAACATGCAACTGAAGCAGAAAAAAGAATATTCAGAAAATATGCCATGGAACGTACTTATCGTAATTTATGGCTGAAGAAAACGCGTGTTACTGATGACAGCTATGGCAACGATTTCAGTAATGTAGCAAGAACATACAGGTGTGCTGATGCAGGCAGCTATGCCGTTTATATAGAAGGGATCGGCACTACAAATGAAAAGGGCGACTCTACAACAGGGTATGCCTGGGGCACCGGCGAAACGGGTATTATTGGTAAGGTAAAAGCCGGCTGCGCAAAACTGGCTCAGAAAATAAAAAAGGATTATGACACAAAAAGAAGGGGAGACCCTGAACATACTGTTGAGACGGTTAGCATTATTTTAGACGTATTTGGATTTAGCAGGGGCGCTGCAGCGGCACGCAATTTTGTATATAATCTTACGCTGGGGCCATATGTCCCCAAAATGTACTATCCCGCGGTAGCTGGTGCAAAAGGACTGCCCGCAGATCATGATCACTATGACTTTGTAAATGATACACAGCTAAAAAACGGAATGTTGCCGCCGTTCGGTCATTTAGGCACGGCTATGTTAAAAGCGGGCATCAGCAGGGCGCTTATTGAAAAAGCAAATGTTACAGTTCGTTTCCTCGGTGTATATGATACGGTAGCATCTTTTAATCCCGATGCACCTGTACCCAACCCGCTCCCGATGTTTAAAACATATATAGGCCGTCTGCATTTGCATGATCTTGGTGCTCCCCGGCGCGCTGTTCACTTTACTGCCATGAATGAGCACAGGGAAAACTTTTCACTAACCAGGCTGCGGATCGGAATAGAGCGAAATTTCCCCGGCGTACACAGCGATGTAGGCGGAAGTTATGTACATAATGCAACCGAAGAATATGAACAACTGGAAAATAACAATTATATTTCTTTGCTGGGTTTATATGAGTTCAGAAAACAGCTGATCAGGCAATACTGGTTCAAAGAAGATCAGATTGAACTGCATCCTGTAGCAGGTACCTTATCAACGAGCAGGAAGCTAAGCAACAGGTATAGCTATATCACGCTGCATTTTATGTACGACTATTCTAAAGATCTTGTTGGCCCCGGGTATTTAAGAAATATTCCGGAGTCTGAATATATTATAGACGATGCTATTGTGCAGGAAGCTAAGGATTACCTGCAATATTATACAATTGAAGGAGGAAAAAACTGGGAATTCCTGTCAGACGAAGAAGTAGCAGCAAGAAAGGCTCGGCAGGAAATGCTGCAATCGGCAGCTGACGCTACAAGTGTGCAGCAACCGGCGGATGAAAATATTCCGGTAACAGAACTGGAAGAAATTGTAGTAACGGCAAGAAGCGCTCAAAGCCTGTTAAGGAAACTGAGAAATGAATATTTGCATTGGTCTGCAAGGAGGGACGGAACCGGGATGGATCCTAATACGGACAGAAAGCGAAGAGAGTTTTAAGAAGTATATAATGGATAGGATGAAAAGGGTGTTTTCAGACAGAACGCATTATGCTGTGTACAGGTTTCGCAGTTCAGTAATTGCACGCGATATAAATGAAAGGGAATTTATAAAAGAGGTTTATAACAGGAAAGTAAAACTATTTTTTTTAGGTATTGATTCGGGCTTGTATATGTATCACCTGTTTACGGTTTTATTCGATTTTGACCCGGAGCATACACCGCAGTACATAAGAAAGATAGCATATATTTTTGATGAAGTAGTTCTTTTGTCAGATGGCGCAGGTACGATCCGTAAAGTAGTAAATGCTGAAAAGCTAAAGAAAAAGTGGCTGATAACAAGAGATGCTTTACAGAAAAATCATACGGGCACTGCAATAACGTTATATTTTAACGCAGTGGATGAATTGTTAAGCGATCATAAAAAATTATGCAGTTTTTTTTCGGAA
>JASGEW010000099.1:0-4645 GCA_047606125.1 Niabella sp.
AAATATTTAAAATGAAGCCTACTGATTATATAAAGCAATACCGGGACAAAGTGGCCGATAAACTGCGGGTCGATAAAAAACAATCTGGGAACTTTTAGAGATCTTTTGTAATTGTTTTTTTGACAATTTATTAAATTTGCAGGTGTTTGTACGATTAGAAGCGGTAAATTCTCTTATAATTTAGGCCTGGATCCCGATAATTACCAGGATCATGTCGGTTTTATAATGCTTGTAATAACGGTTCTTAATTAATGCCAATACCTGAATGATGCAAAAAGTTTTTTTATTGATCACCGGCCTCGTTATACGCTCTTATGTTGCTGCGCAGGAATTAAAAATAACCGGACCTGACGGGCGGCTGGAAGTGCGGGTTTCTTTAGACCATGGAGCCGCAGCCTACAAAATAATATATAACGGAAAGGTGTTTCTTGAAAACTCCCCGTTAGGGCTAATGACCACCATGGGCGATTTTTCTAAAAACCTTGAGCTGGTTGCGCAAAAAACAACTGTACTGGCAGAAGACTATACGCTGAACAGAAGCAAACAATCCCTCGTACATTACAGTGCAAACGAGCTTACAGCTACTGTAAGCAATACCGAAAAACAGTCCATTGATATTATTTTTCGTGTAAGCAATAATGATGTGGCATTTTGTTATGCGCTTCCCAAACAAAGCGGAAGAGCCGGCACAGCAGTTTTAAACGAAATAACAGGGTTTAGATTTCCGGTGCGCACTACTACTTTTCTAACGCCGCAAAGTAACGCCATGATTGGCTGGAAGCGAACCAAACCTTCCTACGAAGAGCCGTATAAAGCGGATGCGGTAATGGGTACGCCCTCGCAATATGGAAAAGGATATACCTTTCCCTGCCTGTTTCGCATAGGCAATAACGGCTGGGCACTGGTCAGCGAAACAGGGGTGGACAGCCGTTATTGCGCTTCCCGCCTGAGCGAATACCAGTCGAACGGATTATACCATATTGCTTTTCCAATGCCCGAAGAAAATGATGGTAATGGTACGGTTCCTCCTGCATTCGCATTGCCGGGCCGCACGCCCTGGCGCACGATAACAGTGGGCGAAACTTTAAAGCCCATTGTGGAAACAACCGTTCCGTGGGATGTGGTGCAGCCATTGTATGAAACAAAACATACTTACCGGTTTGGCAAAGGTACCTGGAGCTGGATCCTCTGGCAGGATAACAGCATCAATTATGATGACCAGGTAAAATATATCGATCTTGCTGCAGCAATGGGTTATGAGTATGTACTGATCGATAACTGGTGGGATAAAAATATCGGTCATCAGCGAATGGAGTCTTTGATAAAATATGCACAGCGCAAAAAAGTGGATGTTTTTCTCTGGTACAGCTCCAGCGGCTACTGGAACGATATTGAGCAGGGACCGGTAAACAAAATGGATGATCCCATCATCCGCAGGCGTGAAATGAAATGGCTGCAAAGCCAGGGCGTAAAAGGCATTAAGGTAGACTTTTTTGGCGGGGACAAACAGGAAACCATGCGCCTGTATGAATCCATTCTCAGCGATGCGGATGATTACGGGTTGATGGTTATATTTCATGGCACTACTATTCCCCGCGGCTGGGAGCGCATGTATCCCAATTATGTGGGCAGCGAAGCAGTGCTGGCCTCAGAAAATATGGTGTTTACACAGGCTGCCTGCGATGCCGAAGCTTTTAATGCCTGCCTGCACCCGTTTATCCGCAATACTATTGGCTGTATGGAGTTTGGCGGTACCTTCCTGAACAGGCGCCTCAATAAAAACAACAACGGGGGATCGGTAAGGCGCACTACGGATGCTTTTCAGCTGGCGGTTTCCATACTGTTTCAAAATCCGCTCCAGTTTTTTGCCTTAGCGCCTAATAATCTTACAGATGCATTGCCTCTTTGCCTCAATTTTCTAAAGCAGGTGCCCACTACCTGGGATGAAACAAGATTTATTGACGGCTATCCCGGAAAATATGCAGTGCTGGCCCGCCGCCATGGCAATGCCTGGTATGTGGCAGGCATCAATGCACAAAAACAAGCCATAAAGCTGAAATTGGATCTTTCCATGTTAGCAGGGAGCACTGCAGAGCTGCTTACGGACGATAAGGAAAAAGCTCCTGTGACGAAGCAGATCCATATCAGTAAAAAAGGTATGGTGGAGCTTACCGTGCAACCCGAAGGCGGTTTTGTAATAAAGCAGCCCTGGCAGGCGCTATCGTAAAAGAAGCAATGTACACCGATACCAAAATGCTGCTGTATGTGGTATGTGGCGCCGGGCTTACCAACATGCCAGAATACACAAAAAGGGATTGTCAATATCGGACAGCACATTTCCTAAATCTCTTCCTGATAGCATTGTGGTGAAACCATCATTTTTACCTCTTGATATTTTTATTGTGGCCTCTTTTTCATCTGAGAAAGTAAGCTCAATCCAACTCCTATCTTCTTTCTTTCCTGAGCCTGTCAAGCGTTTACCATGGATATAAATACTCTATATATTTGTTGGTATGTATAGGTAGCAACTGTACCTGGCGCGGGCTTCACGATCTATGCAGGTTAGTCACCTGCTTGTTATTAAATGTTGATTTTACAATTAATAAAAATTCCCCTGTATATTTGTACAAATGTTTGCCAGGGGGATATTTGCATCTGAAATTATGTAACGGGTTTATTACTTTTTATACTTGCAAATGCATTGTTGCGGCCAGTTAGCTGCCGGGTAGGTTTTAAAAGGCAGACTTGTTATGATCGGGTTTTACGAACCGCAAATAAAATATGAAGAAGTTTATACTTGTATTATCAGGACTGTTATTTTGCTGCATACCCTTATGCGCGCAGCAAGGCAAATACACTGCTTATCTGTTTACCTATTTCACCGGTAACAGTAAAAGCGAGGAAGCCATACGCTTTGCAATCAGCACAGACGGGTATCACTTCATTGCGTTAAATGGAAACCGGCCGGTAGTCGCTTCAGAAAAAATAAGCGCCACCGGCGGTGTGCGCGATCCCCATATCCTGCGTGGAGCAGATGGCAAAACGTTTTTTATGGTAGCTACCGATATGGTGTCGGCCAATGGCTGGAACTCTAACAGGGCGATGGTTTTATTAAAATCAAAAGACCTGGTGAACTGGACATCGGCCGTGGTAAACATTCCTCAAACATTTAAGGCATTTGAAAAAGTAAATCGGGTATGGGCACCGCAAACCATTTACGACCCGGTAAAAAAGAAATATATGATCTACTGGTCAATGCGGGCGGGCAATGACCCTGATGTGATCTATTATGCTTATGCCAATAAAGATTTTACAGCACTGGAAACCGAACCGGAACAACTGTTTTACAATCCGCACGGCACAGCATGTATTGATGGGGATATTGTTGCAAAAGATGGTAAATATTATCTCTTCTTTAAAACAGAAGGCAGCGGCAACGGTATTAAGATCGCTGTTTCCGATAAATTGACGGAAGGCTATGTGCTGCACGATCAATATGTGCAGCAAACCAAAGACCCGGTGGAAGGCGCCGGCGTTTTTAAGCTGAACGATGGCAGCGGGTATATTTTAATGTATGATGTATATACCAAAGGACGCTACCAGTTTACCGGGACAGCGGATCTTGAAAATTTTAAAGTGCTGGATGGGGAAGTGACGATGAACTTCCATCCGCGGCACGGAACGGTGATGCCTGTTACAAAAGAAGAAACGGAACGATTGGTAAGTAAATGGCTGCAGCCGCAGGATCTGTTGCTCACCGCACAATCTTCCTCCATTAAAAAGAACAATATTGTTTTTGATACCGTTTCCCGAAAGATATACCTGCCGGTTTTGCCGGGCACTGATCTGCATCAATTCGATCCCCGTTTTGCCCAACTACCCGGTGTGCGTATTGTTCCGGCCGGGGCACAGGATTTTTCCGCCGGGCCCGTTAAATATACGGTTTCCATTAAGGGGCAAAAGCCGGGAACATTTGAGTTGTACACCGCTGCAAATCATAATCCCGTGTTGGCAGGCTACTATGCAGATCCTGAGATATTATATTCGGAAAAAACAAAAAAGTTTTACATCTACCCCACCAGCGATGGCTTTACCGGGTGGAGTGGCAATTATTTCAAAGTATTTTCTTCTGCCGATATGGTGGAATGGAAAGACGAAGGAGTAATGCTGGATCTCCCCACGCAGGTAAGCTGGGCCAGCCGAAATGCCTGGGCGCCCTGTATTATCGAAAAAAAGATCAACGGGCAATACAAATACTTTTACTACTTCACGGCTGCGCAAAAAATAGGGGTGGCTGTTGCTGATGATCCTACTGGGCCTTTTGTGGACTCGGGTAAGCCGCTGATTGCAGAAAAGCCGGAGGGCATAAAAGGCGGGCAGGAAATAGACCCCGATGTATTTACCGATCCAAAAACCGGAAAAAGCTACCTGTACTGGGGCAATGGCTACCTGGCGGCTGCGGAGCTGAACGAGGACATGATTTCGCTAAAGCCCGGAACGCTTAAAATAAATACACCCAACAAAACTTTCAGGGAAGGCGCTTACGTGTTTTACCGCAAGGGGACTTATTATTTCATGTGGAGCGAAGATGATACGCGCAGTCCCAATTACCGTGTAAGGTATGGCACTGCAACCTCGCCGCTGG
>JASGEW010000100.1:0-23251 GCA_047606125.1 Niabella sp.
GCATATGCCTTTCGATGCAAATGATACGAATGACTTAATAAAAGGAAAGGCATATACTTAAAACGAGCCTTAACCAATACAACAAAATTAAAGTATAAAAAGGTAGCGAATGTGTCGAAACTTCACACTAAAGTTGACATGGAACTATCGTTTATATACTTTGTAACCATATATCCCTGTCATCGGGGCTGAATTTCCAGGGAGCAAAATTGTTTTCAACATTGCTGAACATCGTATTCCATTCCTGGGGTGCGTTACTTTCTTCCATTACCAGCTGGCGGCGTAACTGTAAAATAATATCCAGCGGATTAATGCTTACAGGACACTCCTGTACACAGGCATTACAGGTTGTGCAGGCGCGTATCTCTTCTACACTAATGTAGTCATGCAAAAGACTTTTGCCATCATCTTTTAGCTCTTTATGCTGCTTAATAATTTTACCTATCTCTTCTGTACGGTCACGTGTGTCCATCATTATTTTACGTGGCGATAATTTTTTCCCGGTAATATTTGCCGGGCAGGAGGCTGTACAGCGTCCGCACTCAGTGCAGGAGTAGGCATCAAGCAAATTTTTCCAGCTCAGATCGGTGATATCTTTTGCCCCAAATGTAACCGGCATAGCGGGTTCGGCGGGTACCAGCTCCGGCTGCATAGCATATAATACTTCGTTTTGGACAGCAGGCATATTTTCCATTTTACCCATCGGTATCAGCCGCGCATAATAGGCATTGGGAAAAGCCAGTATAATGTGCAGGTGCTTGGAATAGGTGAGGTAATTTAAGAAGGCGAAAATGCCGGCAATATGCAGCCACCAGCAAAACCGTTCAATAACCACTAACGATTGATTACCGATGTTGAATAATAAGGGTTGTAAATATTGGGAAATAATGAAATTGCCGGTATGCGCTTCGGCATAATGACCAAAATACCTTTTTTGCAATAAAGTATCGGATGCGTTCATGGTCAGGAACAGGCACATTAAAATGATTTCGGTGATTAAAATATAATTGGCATCACTGCGGGGCCAGCCGTCAATATCTTTGCTGGTAAAGCGTTTTAACTTAAGAATATTCCGGCGGATTAAAAAAACAGCACAGGCAATAATTACCAGCAACGCCAGCACTTCAAAAGCATTGATGAGGAATATGTAAAACCCGCCCAGGAAATCTGCAAATATCCGGTGGGTGCCCAGTATTCCATCCAATATAATTTCTAATACTTCTATATTGATGATTATAAAACCGGCATAAACAAAAAAATGTAATATGCCCGCCAATGGGTTGCGAAACATTTTTTTTTGACCTAATGCAAGCAATACTACATTATTCCAGCGTTGCAACGGATGGTCGCTTATTTTTTCATTACGTCCCAAATTGATATTTCTCCGGATACCTGTTATTCTTTTATAAAAAAGTATAACAGCGGCAACCATTAACAGTACAAATAAAATTTGTTGAACTATTTGCATAGGGTATCAATTACAATTGCTAATTTACGCGTTGTTACCGAGTATTTATGTTTTTATATAATTATGGCAAAAGAAAAAAAATATATCCTTCAAAGAGATATTATTGATAAAAAGCTTAACAGGCTTGCTTTGGAGATTGTTGAGAATAATATTGATGAAGAGGAACTGTACTTCGTGGGCATTGAAACAAGCGGTGTGATCCTTGCAAAGCGGCTGCAAAAATTAGTAGGCGATATTAAGAATAACGTAAAAATTGTTTTGCTGACCCTGCAAATAGATAAGCAAAAACCCGAAGACATTCTTTTAAGCAGCGAAATAAACTTTGATGAAAAGGTGGTTATCCTTATTGATGATGTTACCAATAGCGGCAAAACATTACTATATGCCTTAAAACCTTTTTTACAGTTTCATCCCAAAAAGATACAAACGCTGGTGTTGGTAGAGAGAACACATGCACAGTTTCCTGTAAGCGCCAACTATAAAGGCTTTTCATTGGCAACAACCTTACAGGAGCATATTACTATAGAAATAATGGGAGATGCTATTACCGGCGCCTACCTTAGTTAATTTTTGTACTATGACCCCCGGCGATTAATAAGAAAGAAGTAAGTGTTGATTGGTTGCACACCTTTTTATACAGCATGACTATTCTTTAACGATTAATTTTTACCTTTAATGAAATTTTAGTTGCTGCAATGGGCAGAAAAAAAATAATCATAGCAATAGACGGACTGTCGAGTTGTGGTAAAAGCACCATAGCAAAGGAGCTTGCGAAAAAACTGAACTATATTTATGTGGACAGCGGCGCTATGTACAGGGCTATTACTTTATATTTTTTAAGGAACAATGTGGACATAGGTGATATTGTACAGGTAAAGAACGCGCTAAAGGAAATTGAACTTGATTTCAGGTATAATGAGCAAAGCGGCCAGGTGGACATGTTTCTAAATGATGAAAACGTGGAATACCTGATACGGGAAATGATCGTAGCTGAAAAAGTGAGTGAGGTGGCTGCGCTGGAAGATGTGAGAACTTTTGCAGTAAAGCAGCAGCAAAAGCTGGGGGCCAGAAAAGGTGTCATTATGGATGGCCGGGATATAGGCACTGTTGTTTTTCCTGATGCAGAGCTGAAACTGTTTCTGACCGCGGATAACGCTGTAAGGGTGGAACGAAGATTTAAGGAATTGTATAATAAAAATCCGAATATTACCGTTGAAGAAGTAGCGCAAAATATTGAAATGCGGGATTATATTGATGCTAACCGTAAAATAAGCCCGTTGCGCAAAGCAAAAGATGCTATAGAAATTGATAATACCCACCTTACGCAGGATGAACAACTGAAAAAAGTGTTTGGGCTGGCAAGTGAGCTCGTGAAATAACTTTCCTCAGGAAAAAATTGTGATTTACAGCTGCAGGTAGTAATCTCTTAATAATGTGTTGAACGTATGGCTGTATTTATTTTGTTCCTTGATAATAATGGGTTCCTGTTCTGCCCGGAAAGCATTTTGTGAGCCGGCAATCATAATACGAAAGGGTGGATGGTTTTCTGTCTGCTTTACAGATACTATGTTATTGATGAACAAGCCTTGTCCCTTTACGAGCTTTTCAGCCTTCTCCTTTCTCTTTGCCGGAAGCAGTAAGAAAAATTGCCCGGCGGGTTGCAGCAGGCGTTTGATGAGTGATAAAAGCTCATGCAGGTACAGACCTGCATCATGGTGCGCAATATTTTTATTGGTGGCCGCACTTTTTAAATCATTTTCATAAAAAGGCGGGTTGCTCACAATTATATCATATTGCTTTGCATATTCAAAATGCAGCGCATCGGCATTAAAAACTTTTATTTGATTGTTAAATGCTGACCGGGAAATATTTTCGACCGATTGTTGGTAGTCGGGTCCTTGCAATTCAATACCATCGATCATTGCATGGGTTTGCTGGGCCAGCATTATACTTAATAAACCACTTCCGCTGCCAATATCTAAAATGTTTGTTCCGGAACTTAAATCATTGATCTGCGCAGCAACCCAGGCACCAAACAGGCACGAATCGGTGGTTACCTTCATACTGCACCGGTCATGGTAAATGGTGAACTGCTTAAACTGAAAATAAGGATTAGGCAATGTGAAGGATAAATATGAATGATTTACTATAAGATTGCGGACCTGGCTGCAGGCTCGGCGGCTAAATTACTAAAATCGTTGCCCAGGTATTTGTAATAGGCTGTAATGGCGATCATACCGGCATTGTCGGTACAATATTGAAAGTCGGGGATGAAGATATTCCAGCCGTTTTTTTCGCCAAGTTCTGCAAAAGCTTCACGTAAGCCGCTGTTTGCCGATACGCCGCCGGCAATACAAATATCTTTAACACCCAGGTCTTTTGCTGCTTTTGAGAACTTGTTTAATAAAATGGTGATGATGCGTTTTTGAATAGAGGCACAAATATCTGTAAGGTGCTCTTTAATGAATTGTTTTCTTTCTGCTTCTGATGCCGTAAATTCCTCTTTATACACCTGGCTTTTCCCCGCGTTCATTAAAAAATAAAGGATCGCTGTTTTTAATCCGCTAAAGCTGAAATTATATCCCGGGATCTGTGGTTCGGGAAACTGAAAACGGTCAGGGTTGCCCTCTTTTGCATATTTGTCGATCAGCGGGCCGCCGGGATAGGGGAGATCGAGTAATTTGGCGCTTTTATCAAATGCTTCTCCTGCAGCATCATCAATCGTTTCACCGATCACTTCCATTTGCAGCGGCGACTTACAGTGTACGATCTGCGTATGGCCCCCGCTCACTGTTAAACATAAAAAAGGGCATCCCGGTTTTTTATCAGGTATCAGGTTGGCCAGCACATGCGCCTGCATGTGATTGACGGCAATTAAAGGCTTGTTTAAAGCCAGCGATAAAGATTTTGCAAATTCGGTTCCCACTAATAGGGAGCCGATGAGGCCAGGCGCTTGCGTAAAAGCTATCGCATCAAGGTCTGTTAAGGTTTTACCGGCATTTTTTAAAGCCACCTCAACCACGGGAACGATATTTTGCAGGTGCGCCCGCGATGCAAGTTCGGGCACCACACCACCATATTGCGCATGCATGGTTTGCGTAGCTATGTTATTGGATAATATTTTCCCGTTGTCACAAACTGCTGCCGATGTTTCATCGCAACTGGATTCTATTGCTAATATGGTAGGCATCTGCAAATGTAAGATTAGAATATTCAAGTTGAACCATTAAAGGCGTAAAGCGTAATGCATAAAGCCTAAAGCTTAATGCCCTTAACTCCTTATAGCTGCCACCGGATCCATTTTAGCGGCCCGCATAGCCGGTATAATGCCTGCAATAATTCCTACCAACACACAAATGATAAGCGTCCAGATCATATTAGCAACTGAAACATAAACCGGAAATTCCAGTACTTTGGACAGGATTACAGCCAGGGTCGCTACTAATCCCAAACCGATAATGCCGCCGATAATGCAGAGAAAGGCTGCTTCCAGTAAAAATTCGCTAAGGATGATCCTGCGTTTGGCGCCCAGCGCTTTCTTTAATCCTATTTGTGACGTTCTTTCTCTTACAGTGACAAACATGATATTTGCCACTCCAAACAGGCCTACGATCAGGCTGATGCCCCCTATAATAGCGCCACCGATATTAAGGCCGACAAAAGCGCTTTCAATTTCTTTGCTGATATCATTAAGATCATTTAATGCAAAGTCCGATTCTTTGGTAGGGCTTAGCCGGTGAATGCTGCGCACCACACCTTCCAGTTCGTTCTTTAATGCTGTGTTGGAAATACGCTCATACCCTCTTACCATTATTTTAGGATCGGAGTAACGCTCAAGATAAATGGTTTTAGCAAACTGGTAGGGAATGATCACACTTTTATCAAATTCCCAGCCACCGGTTATCTGCCTGCCCTGTTTTTTGATGACACCTATTACTTTAAGAAGTTTGCCTTTGATGGTTATTGCCTTGTTGACAGCAATCTCCGGATTGATAAAAAGTTTAGAAGCTACTTCATCTCCTATAACTGCTACATTGGTACCATAATGAAACTCGGCATCTGAAATATATCTTCCATAAACGAAACTGAGCTTTTGTATATTATTGTATTCTTCACTTACACCGTAAACTTTTACACCTTCTAATACCGAACCCCCAAATTCTATATTGTCGGACTGATCATAAAAAAAAGCAGCATACTGTGTGTTCGGCGACCGTTCCTTAATTTCTTTTAATTCGTAGTATTTAGGGTAGGGCCTGTTGACAAATTTCCACCAAGGATAGTCCGGCCCGCCGCTCCAAACCCATTTATCGATAAAGATAATATTATTTCCCATGGTCTTTATCTCATTCTGGATATTACGCTGCAGGCTGTTTACAGTTGCCAGCACACCAATAATGCAAAAGATGCCGATAGTAACGCCAAACAGGCTGAGAAAAGTGCGCAGCTTATTTTTCAGCAGCTCCTGTAAAGCCATTTTGAAACTGGTGCCTATTATTTCAAAAGTGCGACGCAATGTTTATTTTAATTTCGGATGTTTGATTGGCAGACAGATAACTTCTGATGTTCGCGATGCTAAGGTAACCCTGAAAAATGATTTAGGATCCAACAAATTACCTGCTAATAATTCATAGCTCGTCACTCAAACAAATCATATTTCGTTTTAGGCCTTAAAGCTTCGCGCCACTTAAAACCCTCTAACTTCATTTCGCCTGGTGATTTTTGTTTGATCGGGTAGATCGTGCCGTCAACATTACTTCTCAGAACAATCTTATTTAATTGTTTGTCTTTAAAGTAGGAGTCAATAATGTCGCAGGTACCCTGGTTGACGCCGGTAAAAGCACTATCGTCATCCTGAAGATAGTAAATAAATTCCGCGGAGCCCTTCGCCCGGATCGAATCGAGCCCACCCTCTAAAAAATAGGCGTCTATGCGCGAGGACTTGATCTGGTTATACGCTTCTTCAGCTACATAGTTGACCATGAAACCATTATTATAGGCCTCCATCCAGGAAGGTTGTTTGTTTTGAGTATGCACTAAAACAGTATCGCCCGTTATCTGGCTTTCTTTACCCCAAACCACGGGATCTTTGTACAAACGAAAGGTAGAATCCTTGAAAGAATAGAACAGGCTGTCGGAAATTGCCTGCATCGAATCGGAATAGATCCTTACATTATGAAATGCTTCAAAATAACGGTCGGTACTATCTTGCTGATCAGGTTGGGGTTTCTTATTCTTAACCAGCCCGGTATCTTTCTTTTTTAAAGTATCTTTTTGAACTGCCCCGGCTATTGCGGAATCGGTTAGCGATATCAGGGAAGATGTATCAATAATATGCGAGCTGCGCATTTCAAAAAGATCAGTAAGCCTTGCACTGAAAAGCGTGTCTGCAGCAACATAAATCGAATCACTATCCTGCTTAATGATCATAACCGGCTTTTGAGTAGCCAGCACGGCTTCGCTTAAACGGTTTTGAAATATCAGGTTAGCAATGATAATAGTACCTCTTATTGAATCGGTTACTATCGCATTGCCTGTTGCTTTAGCTATACTGTCTGTCAGACTAAGGGCATCGCCGGTTACTGTTGTTTTACGATCGGCATCGTAAACGGAGGACCGTTGATTAAATTCTGCAACACCGGTTCTGAGATTATAGAAACCGTCAGGGGTATCTATACTTCTGCGTGCACTATCTTTAATATGTGTTTGCGTAATGAATGTGGCTATCTGGGTATTGGTATTGTACTTTAAAGAATCGGTTGTAATATGATAAGCCGGATCCGTTACAACAACATTTTTTTTGAAGTAGACGTCTTTCCAATCCGAATAATATTCTCCCTCTTTACTGGTAATAACTGTTTTTTTATTAACCACTTTACCACCCTCTTTATAAGTGCCCATATTGGTATTCATGTTGTAAACCATGCTGGGCGTGGTCAGTGTAGCCTTGCCGTCGGTAAGTCTTACATTACCATCCAGGTTGGCTATTTGCGGGGTGCCGAAATATTTCAAATGATCCGAGTAAATATGGGTAGTGTCGGCATCATTAATATGTACGTGTCCCCAGGCTTCAAAAGTGTTTAACCGGTCGTTTTTAATGGCCTTGTCCGCTTTAAAAATAGTTTTGCCCTGTTGCAATATAACATCTCCTTCGAGTACAGTAAGGTTGGTGCTGTCGTTCTCCTTTTGAAGAGAAAGTGTGTTGGCGTTAATTACTTTTATAGTGTCCCGGAAAAAAAACATGCTGCTTTTCGCCGGGGCTTTGAGTAACCTGACGTTAGCGCTGTAAGCAACAAAACAGCCTATCAGCGCTATAGCTAATGGAAAACTTAAAATGCCGGGTACAGATATTTGTTTCCTCACCTGGGTACAGAATCTTTTATTGCAGGAGCTGTTAATTCGCCTGACTTATTTTTTTTGCCGAATACTGATATGTTAACATAGCGCTTGGGATGAACGCGTATATCGTCCAGCAATATTTCCATACTTAACAAAACGTCATTTAATTTATTGTATACCTGCCTGTCATTCATCAGTGCACCAAGGCTGCCATTGGGGTTGGAAATATTTGCAACGGCGGCGTGCAACTCGGCAATGGTCGCGTTCAGGCTGTCAATTGTCTTTTGAAATTCCAGTTGCTTCAGGTTGCCGGTAAAACTTTTTGCGTTGGCCAGGATGCCTTCAATTGATTCATTCTGATTTTTAAGGTTGCCGGTGATAGCGCTCAGGTTGTCGAGGGAAGCCGTTAATGGCTTATTAAGTCCCGTAAGCAGCGTATTTAAAGCCGCTGTAGAATAGTTCAGATTAGACAGGGCATTTTGCACATCCCTTTGAGTACTGGCATTTAAAATATGATTAAAATTTGTCAGCAGTAAAGTAACCGAATCGGCAACGGTCTTTACTTTAGCCATTAAAGGTTTAGCTTCAGATGTAAGATTACCCAATAAACCTGCTTCTTCTTTGGTATTAATACGATCGCCATCTGCAAGGTTTGTTTTTGAAGTGCCTCTTTCAATAATAATGTTGGCAGAACCAAGCAGGCTTCCTTCAATATAGGCTGTGGAGTTCGCAGGTATGTTTACATCTTCTGTAATGCTTAAGGTTACTTTAATAGCAGTAACGTCCTCATTAGCCGGTTCCATAGCATACACGCTTCCTACCGTGAGGCCGTTTATCTTTACAAAGTTCGATTTTTCCAAACCGCCTACCGATTTAAAAATAGCATATATTTTTGGTGTATGGTTGAAGATATCCTTTGCTTTTAAAAACCTGAAACCAATAATCAGGGCGAGGATTGCTACTATGGCCAGTGTACCTACTTTTACTTCATTAGAAATTTTCATCAGTTTAATCTTAAAAGGTTTTGATGCTAAAAAACAGGCAGTATTTCTGTAAAAAAAAAATATTTTTTTGCAGTGCCAGGTCTATGCCGTTTTTTATAATCAGGCATAATAGCCAACAGGGGGCAAAATAGTTAAATAAGTTGGTTTTAGCTATATTTTTCCAGATAAACCTTTACCGCATTAACAATATCTTGTACAATAGTATTTTGTCCCTCTTCGCTCATTAAATATGCCTGGTCTTCATTGTTGCTTATAAAGCCCATTTCTACCAGTATGCTGGGCATGCCGGTAGCCTGCAGCACCCAAATGCCTTTATGGTTGCGTTGCTGTACGCCGCGGCTGTTTCGGCCGCTGGCAATAAATTCTTTTTCAACCAGTGTGGCCAGGGTATAGCTTTTCCTGAAATAATGCTGGGCGTATATCAGCATTCTTGCTCTTTCGGCGGGATCGTTGGGATCGGGTAATTTCAAACCTTCATCACCCGGTTCCCCGCCTTCTTCACTGTAATAATCTTCATCATCGGGGTTTGTATTATGCATTGAAGATACTTTCTGGTCATTTTTATTTACGGCCCAGATATAAGTTTCAGTGCCCCGGGCGTTATTTTCTACCCAAACATTCTCATACTGGTTTACATAATATGTTTGTTTAATTCTTTTTTTACCTTTTTTTACATACCGCGTTCTGGCTTCCCTGCCCATTACTTTTTTTGCATACCAGCCGCCGGGTTTTTTGCCTGAAGCATTGCAGTGTAATGAGATGAAGAGGTCGCCATCATTTTTGTTAGCAAATTCGGCCCGGTACCTGTTAGCTGCTGTGGCATTGGTCTGGTTACCGGGAAGGGCTGTGGTAGGTCTCGTTTCTAATATTTTGATAGAAGGGAACTGTTCCCTGAGCTGCCTGGCAAGCTTTTGCGCTACCGCTAATGTCATGGTTGCTTCATTGGTTTGAGTGCCTCTGGCGCCCACGTCCGAGCCGCCATGCCCTGCGTCTACAATAATGGTTTTAACCGACGATTGTTTGTCCTGTGCATTTGTGTAAAGAGAAAAAAGAGCGCAGATGGCTCCTGCAAGAAAATAGCGGATCATTAATATATTATAATAGTTTTTTATTTTTATTTAAGTTAATAGTTTCAATGTTTGTAAAATCTTTACATTGATTATTTATACATTTGCTTACTTTGAAACTGATGCGCAAATTTAAAAGAATTTATTATGCGGTAATTCTAATATCTGTTATCTTACTGATTACGGTAAGTAAACAAATTGGAGCCATTAACGTTTTGTTAAAAAAAGATAATCAATATATTATAGGAGCTCAGTTACGGGATACCTCAAAGCCTTTGGTTACAGATACCCTGCCTTTTAAAAAGGATACCGTTCCCGGTAAAACGGATACCAGCGCAACTATTGTGGATACCAGCGCAGTTGTTGTAGATTCCAGCCATATCGATACTACGGGAAAAGTGCGTACAGATACGTTCACACTGAAAGTTTCAAAAGATACTTTAAGCGCGCCGGTCAAATATCATGCAGAGGATTCTGTTGTGGGTATGGTGCAGGATAAAACCATCGAGCTATACGGAAAAGCAAAAACCGATTATATCAAAAGCTCGCTTGAAGCGCCTTACATGAAAATGAACCAGGCCACCAGCATTGTGATTGCTAAAACCCTCCAGGATAGCGATTACGTAAAAATGAACGATGGCGAAAGTCAGTACCTGTCCGATAGCCTGCAGTATAATTTTAAAAATCAGAAAGGGGTTATCAAAGGAACCATTACCCAGCAGGGAGAGCTGTACCTGCATTCGGAAATAGCAAAAAAAGTAAACGAGAATACAGTGTATGCCACCGGTAATTTTTTTACTACCTGTAACCTCGATCGGCCGCATTTTGGATTTCGGGCTAAAAGAGCTAAGATCATTAATAAAAAATTAGCGGTTACCGGCGCGGTGCATCCCGAATTTGATTCTGTGCCGGTGCCTGTTTATCTGCCATTCGGTTTTTATCCTTTATACCAGGGACGGCACTCCGGCTTTTTATCTCCCAGTTTTGAAACAAGCGATGACCAGGGGCTTGGCCTGTCGGGGTTGGGGTATTACCAGGTGATCAATGATTATTGGGATATTAAAACTTATGGCGATGTTTACTCATACGGATCATGGAATTTGCACCTGAATCCAACCTATCGTGTGCGGTACCGATACCAGGGACAGCTTAACCTGGGGGTACAAAGCACCAAGCGGAATTTTAAAGGCGACCCCGATTTTTACAGCAGTAAGGCCTACTCCGTTATTTGGTCGCATGCATCCGACAGTCGTTCGAGACCGGGGGTTAATTTTTCAGGCAATGTAAATGCGGCTACTACCACCTATAACCGGAATATATTAAACAATGCATATCTGAATTTTCAGAATACGCTAAGCTCCTCGATCACTTATTCAAAACAATGGATCAATAAGCCTTTTAACCTGACGGTGGCAGCCAATCACAGCCAGAATAACAGTACGCATTTAATGACAGTAAATTTGCCGACTGCCAACTTTTCAATGAGCACGCTGTATCCTTTACAGAAAAAAGAAAGCGCGGGCACTAAAAAGTGGTACCAGCAGTTAGGAATTGGTTATTCGGGCAGTTTTACCAATAATTTTAATTTTTACGATACGCTCAGTTATTCAAAATCAAATGACCTGGTCAGGAACAGGCGGATATTTGAATTTTTGAAGGATACCATGCAATGGAGCGCTAATCACAGTATCCCTATTACATTATCACTTCCGGCTATCTTAAACGGCGCCCTTGTGATATCGCCGTCTGTTTCTTATTCCCAGCAATGGGTGGATCGCTTAAATGATTATTATTGGGGTACGGGAACCTACCTTACCGATTCGGGCACTACCTATCAGGTAGACACTATTTTGGTACAGTCCCAGAAAGGATTTCATATTAAGAACCAGGCTTCTTTTGGTCTTTCATTTAATACGTCATTATACGGTCAGTATCGTTTTCGCAATAAAAAAGTAATGGCCATCCGGCACGTGGTAAGGCCCACTTTCGGTTTAAGCTACACACCGGATCTTACCAAGAACTACTGGCAACGGGTAAGAATTAACAGCGGTGGCGACAGCGCCTGGTTCAACAGGCTTAATAACTTGTACTCCACATCCGTTTCTTCATACTCTTTAAAATTTGTAAGTACAAGATCAGCAGGTTTTAATTTTGGCATTGATAATAACCTTGAAATGAAAGTGCGCGCCAAGCCCAAAAAGAAAAAACCGGGAGGGGAGAATGAGGGCGAAAAAGGCGGGCTTCCCAGCGACCAGCTTACTGCCGGAACTAAAGACTCTTACACCGATACATCGGATAAGGATGCCGAAGATGGAATTAAAAAAATAAAGCTGATTGATGGTTTTGGTTTTAGCAGTTCCTATAATTTCCTGGCCGACAGCTTCAGGCTGTCGCCTATAAGCTTGTATTTTAGAACCAATCTTTTTGAAAAGATCAATCTTAGCGCTTCCGGTACATTAATGCCCTATAAAATGAACGATTACGGAAGCCCTACGAAGGCTTATGCCTGGTCGGGCGGCAAATTTGGACTTGGAACCCTTACCACTGCAAGTGTTTCCATGAGCACCAGTTTTCAAAGCAAACCTAAGGATCCCCAAAAAGCTAAAGCGAGGGAACAGGCAATCAACCAAAGCCTGAATGACCCGCTATTGCAGGGCGACCAGCAACGCCTGTTGGAGTATATGCGCCAAAACCCAGCCGAGTTTGTTGATTTTAATACCCAATGGTCTGTCAACCTTTCTTATTCGCTAACGTACAAGTATAAACCTCGTATTACAACCAGCTATTTTACATCCATTACTTCCAGTGCCAATTTTTCAGGAAGTTTTAATTTAACTCCCAAATGGAATTTCAGCGTTAACGGGTATTATGATTTTGCCACAAGCAAAGTACAAACCTTTTCCATGGCTATTTCCAGAGATTTGCACTGCTGGCAACTATCTGTAAATGTAACCCCTGTGGGGGTATACCGGTATTTCAATTTTACCATTAGCCCCAAGGCTGGCATCCTGCAGGATCTGAAGGTGAACCGTACCCGCTCGTTCTATACAGGAAATTAAGCGTTTACTTTTTCCTTCAGGATTTCTTCTTTCATTATATTAAATACCTTTTCTTTAAGTTCGCCGGGTGTGCTGCTTTTAGAAGGAACAGGAAGCAGAAATTTTATTTCCAGGGGCTTTGGCAAAAAGAAAAAAGTTTTATGTAAGGGCACCGCTTCCCTGGTGCCGGATATAATGGCAGGTATAATATCCTTATGGGTTTCGCATGCCAGCTTAAAGGCGCCGTTATAAAAAGGCTTCAGCGGTTCTTTTGTCCTGTTCCGCGTGCCTTCGGGGTAAATGCACATGTGCATGCCTGTTTTAAGCACCCATTTCATCTTATCAAAACTTTGCTTGCGGCTTTTTTCGCTTTTGCGGTCCACCAGTACCGATCCTTTGGCATAGTACCATCCAAACAACGGCACTTTAGCAAAACTTGTTTTGGCAATTGTTTTATTGGCGCCGGGGATGAAAGGAGATGAAAGCGGAATGTCTAATAAAGAATTATGATTGCAGGTTACTACATAACTTTTGCCCGGCTCAAAATTTTCGCTGCCTTTTACTTTAACCGGGCACCCGATCATAAATAGCCATATTCTCATCCAAACCCGTGATACTTTTATCAGGAATGCAGTTCCCTTTGGCTCCGGCAGTAAATAAGAGATCAAGGCAATGGGGAGCACTATTAAAAAAGTAAGGATGAATGATAACAATCCCCAGGTAGCCCAGATCCTGCCCGCAATTTCTTTAAAAATATTCATGTACTGTGATTATAATGCCTCTGCGATATCGGCAAAAATAGTTTTTTTAAGCGCCTGCCATTCATCTTTCCACTTTTATGGGCCGGTGCACAACACCTGTAAAGGATGAATTATATATCACCTACCTCATACCATGCCACAACACTTGTTTTTTCATTAATTATTTTTGTTTCATTACCGCCATACAATACAATGCCTGTCCGGTTATGAGGTTGATATTTCTGCCAGTATTGTATTCCTTTAAGCATAGACGTATTAAACTTTGTTCCGGCTTTTATTTCAATGGCCACAGTATTGGCTTCCCGTTCAAGAACCAGGTCTACTTCGTTACCCGTGCTGTCTCTGAAATAGTACATGCCGTTTGCTATTCCGGAATTAAAGTTATTTTTCCTGATCTCTGCAATCACCCAGTTTTCAAATATACTCCCATAGTTAGTGTTTTTTTTCAACGCATCAACGTTTTTTATATTCAGCAAATGGCAAAGCAGGCCCGTATCGCAAAAATAAAGTTTTGGACTTTTAATGATTCTTTTGTTCAGATTATTGTACCAGGGTTGTAATAAAAAAATAAGGTAGCTGCTTTCCAGCAGGCCCAGCCATGCCAAAATGGTTTTAGTATCTGCACCTACCTGTTTTGCCAGTTCATCCCTATTTAATATTTGCCCTGCATAGTTGGCGCACAAATAAATAAACCTATTGAACAGGGCAAGATTGGAAATATTGCGTATCAGGCGCACATCTCTCTGTACATAAGTTTGTATATAGCTGTTCATCCATTTGTCGGGCTTTAAATGTGCTGCCCATATTTCGGGATAACCACCTGTTAATATATGCTGACGCACATTCGGTTTATTGAGTTTTGCATTTGCAAGTTCGGCATAGCTCAGCGGCAACAGCGATAAATATCCCGCTCTGCCTGCCAGCGATTGCGAAACCTGCTCCTGCAGTAAAAAATTATTGGAGCCTGTTAGAATGAACTGACCACGCTTATTACTTTTATCCAATATTCCCTGCAGGTAGCGGAAAATAACCGGCATGCGTTGTACTTCATCCAATATAGCACCGTTTTTGTATTGCGCTAAAAACTTTTCAGGATTTTGTTCAGCCAGGTTTTGCACCCCGGGATTTTCAAAACTGATATATGGCTTATTGCCGGCAAGTATTTTGCTCAGTGTTGTTTTGCCGCTCTGGCGCGGGCCTGTAATGCACAGTGTTCTGAACTGTTGCAGCATTTCCCTGGCCTCGGGTAATATCACTCTCGCAATCATATCAATTCCATTTTTACAAAAATATGCAAAAATGGAACGCAATTCCATTTTTACAAAAAACTATAAATATGGGATTGGGTGTGGTTACGCCTGCCGGATAGCCGCTAAAAAATGTATTGCTATTGGCAGATATCGGCAAAAATAGTTTTTTTAAGTCCGGGCCATTCTTCTTTTAATACACTGTAAAAAACAGAAGTGCGGCGGTTGCCATTCCAAAGCAACGAATGGCTTCTTAAAACGCCTTCTTCAACACCACCTATTTTTTCCAGCCCTTTGCGTGCCGGTTTATGCCGGTACTTCTGAATGGAGGGGCAAGCCAGCTCCAGCCAATTTCCAGGCGTTCATCATACCATGAAATATTACCGATGCTGCTGCTACCTGCAATACATCCTGTTGCTTTCTCTATAATGGTAAAGGGCAGGCGTGTTTTAGCGGCTTTTTCTTGCAGAGCGCTATCCAACCAGTTTTTTAGCTGATCCGCATCGCTCAGCCTGGAAGAAAAATATTCCCACATTTCCTCATCTTGCCGGGTAAGCTGGAAAAAGTTATGGTAATCCTCGGCTTCCATGGGCCGAAGCAAAATTTTTTCGGTTTGCAGTATTGGATACTCCCGCCATATTTTATATTTTATATTCAATATTTTATATTTACAATTTCCAGTCAATCGGTTCAATGCCCTGCTGCACCAGGTACTCATTGGTTTTTGAAAAATGTTTGCAACCAAAAAAACCGGCATTGGCCGAAAGCGGCGAAGGGTGTGCTGCCTTTAATATTAAATGCCTGCTATGATCGATAAATGCTGCTTTTTCCTGTGCAAATTTTCCCCAGAGCAAAAAGACAATATGCTCTTTTTCGTCGGCAATTTTTTTGATTACTGCATCTGTAAATTGCGCCCATCCGATCTTGGCATGGCTCATAGGCTCGCCTGCTCGCACGGTTAACGAAGCATTGAGCAGAAATACACCTTCATGGGCCCATTTGCTCAGATCTCCGCTGGCAGGCGTTTCCATGCCAATATCCGATTTTAATTCTTTAAAAATATTTACCAGAGAAGGCGGCGGCGGCACATTGTTCTGTACGGAAAAGCAAAGCCCATGCGCCTGCCCCGGCCCGTGATAGGGGTCCTGGCCCAGTATCAGCACTTTTACCTTGTCAAACGGGGTTGAGTTAAATGCATTAAAGATCATGGGCCCCGGAGGATAAATGATCTTATGTAATTTTTTTTCGGTTTTAAGATGGGTAGCAATATTTTCAAAATAAGGCTTTTGAAATTCCTCTTTCAGTTTTTCCTTCCAGGAAGCTTCTATCTGTACATCCATTTATACTCAGGTTTATAAAGTAAACATAATATATATGAACCGCCAAGGTATAAAATTTTTAATTTTCAGTTTTTAATTTTTAATTTTATTGTAATGGATTATATAGATTATTATAAAGTATTGGGAGTGGATAAAAACGCTTCTGCAGACGATATTAAGAAAGCATATCGCAAACTGGCGCGCAAACATCATCCCGATCTGAATCCGAACGATAAGGAAGCTGATAAGAAATTTCAGCAGCTCAATGAAGCCAATGAAGTTTTAAGTGATCCTGAAAAGCGTAAAAAATATGATGAGTACGGGGCTGACTGGAAGCATGCAGAACAGTTTGAACAGGCAAAGCAGCAACGGCAACAACAACATGCTTATGCAGGCAATCCTTTTGGCGGAGAAGATTACGGCGAACATTTTACATACAGTAACGAAGGCGATTTTTCGGATTTCTTTTCACAAATGTTTGGAAATGCCGGCGCCGGTGGTCGTTCGCAAAGAGAAGTGAAATTCCGCGGGCAGGATTATAGGGCCGAAGTACAGATAAATTTAACGGATGCCTACAAAACCCACCAGCAAACATTTACAGTGAACGGTAAAAATATCCGTATTACTGTACAGGCAGGTATTGAAAACGGACAGGAAATAAAGATTAAAGGTTATGGCGGTCCCGGCATTAATGGTGGCCCTGATGGCGACCTGTTTATTACTTTTAATATTATAAATAATACACCTTTTACGCGCAAAGGCAATGATCTTTACCTGAATGTACCACTGGGCTTATATAAAGCTGTTTTAGGCGGAGAAGAAACGATTGATACCCTGAGCGGAAAAGTAAAGCTGCCGGTTAAACCCGAAACACAGAACGGAATGAAGATCCGGTTAAAAGGAAAAGGCTTCCCGGTGTATAAGAAAGAAGGCGCATTTGGCGACCTGTATATAACCTGGCAGATTGAGATACCTAAAAGTTTATCCGGGAAAGAAAAAGAATTATTTCAACAACTGGCTAACGAGGCTGCAAATAAATAATTATGGATAACGAACAAAATATGCTGATCGAAGATTGCTGCAAATATTACAGCATAGAAACTTCTTTTGTAAGAATGCTTGGTGAACAGGGATTGCTTGCGCTGGAACACCGGGACGAATCTTACTTTATTCATCAGGATGAATTATTGCGTCTTGAAAAATATATGCATCTTCACTACGACCTTGATATCAATATTCCCGGTATAGAAGCCATTAGTCACCTGCTTGAAAGGATTGAGCGGCTGCAGACGGAGTTAAGAAGCCTGAAAGAAGTGTGAATTTTTTTATGGAAATGGTACAATCGTTTGCGCAAAGGCATTGTTTTTAAACGATTAACCTGTTTCTTTGTAAGCATTGTCTTTAGCATCCTTTAATTATAATGCTTATGAAATTTTTTTTATTATCATTATGCCTGATCTTTTCTGTAACGGCCTTGCTTGCCCAGGGATTGCCTTCCGAGTTGCAGACGCCTGAAGTAGTAGCTGTTAACCGTATGCCCATGCGGGCAACCTCTTTTGCCTATGAAAGCAAAGCCCTGGCAGAAAAGCGCATTAAAGAAAAATCCAGGTATTTTTTATCGCTTAATGGGAACTGGAAGTTTAACTGGGTGAAAAATCCAAACGACAGACCCAGGGATTTTTATACAACCGATTTTGATGACCGCAAATGGGTAAATTTTCCTGTACCCGCTAACTGGGAAGTGAACGGTTATGGCCTGCCCATTTATGTAAATCAGCCTTATGAATTTGCCGGAAAGCAGCTTACCGGTGGCAGCATGAACCCTCCTTTTGATATTCCGGCAGATAATGATCCTGTGGGTTCCTACAGGAAAAAGATAGTGATACCCGATAGCTGGGACGGGCGGCAGGTATTTATTCATTTGGGCGCCGTAAAATCGGCATTTTATATATGGATAAATGGTAAAAAGGTAGGCTACAGCGAGGATAGTAAATTAGAAGCGGAGTTTGATATTACCGAATACGTAAAACCGGGAGAGAACCTGGTAGCCTTACAGGTGTACCGCTGGAGCGACGGAAGCTATTTAGAGTGCCAGGATATGTGGCGTATGTCGGGAATAGAAAGGGAAGTGTATTTATACTCGACTCCTAAATTGGATATACGCGATTTTAAAGTGCAGGGTGATCTTGTGAATGATTATAAAGACGGCAACCTGCAGGTAAGTGTTGAAGTAGATAATTACAAAACAGATCAGCATACCAATCATTCTAAGCCCGATACTTTTTCGCTGGCTTTGCAACTGGCTGATGCGGACGGAAAAGAAATTTACAGCGAGCAGACCAATACTGTGCATTATGTGCTGGGGCATTATAAAGCAAACGTCTCTTTTCACAAAACCATTCCTGCTGTAAATGCATGGAGTGCAGAAATTCCCTATTTATACACGCTTTATCTTACTTTAAAAGACAGATCTGGAAACATTATTGAAGTAGTCCCTGTTCGGGTTGGCTTTAGAAGTATCGAAATAAAAGGAAGAGATTTTTTAGTAAATGGAAAGCGTGTTTTTTTTAAAGGTGTAAACCGGCATGAACATGATCCAAGAACCGGCCATACACTCAGCATCGAGGATATGCGCAAGGATATGGAGATGATGAAGAAGCTGAATGTAAACGCGGTCCGGCATTCTCATTATCCGCCCAGCCCTTACTGGATGGAGCTTTGCGATGAATATGGCTTGTACGTGATTGATGAGGCGAATATCGAGTCGCACGGCCGGTATTATGATTTGCAGTACACACTCGCCAACGACAGAAAATGGCGGATACCGCACCTGGAGCGGATCAAAAGAATGTATGAGCGGGATAAAAATCATCCTGCCGTAATCACCTGGTCCTTAGGAAATGAAGCGGGTAACGGTTGTAATATGTACGAAGGTTACGATTGGCTGAAAAAGAAAGACAAGCGACCTGTACAATATGAGCGCGCCGAAAGCGATTATAATACAGATGTTATTTGCCCGCAATATCCCTCGCCGGACTGGGTTGCAAAATGGGGAACTGCAAAAGAAAGGCGGCCGTTAATTATGAGTGAGTATGCTCATATTATGGGTAACAGCCTGGGTAATTTCAAAGATTATTGGGATGCTATCGAATCCACGCCCGGCGCCCAGGGCGGGTATGTTTGGGAATGGATCGATCAGGCAATTGATACCGTAAAAGAGGGTAAACGTATTATGGCTTATGGAGGAGATTTCCCTTTAACAGGCCCTGTAGACGAAAATTTCAGCGATAACAATTTTTGTGTAAAAGGAGTGGTTACCGCTTACAGGGAGCTTACGCCAATGGCTGTCGAGCTTAAAAAAGTGCATCAGTATATTAAAACAGTATACAAGGGTAATAATGAAATTGATATTGCGAATACTTATTTCTTTAAGAGCCTGGATAATGTAAAATTAGACTGGGAGATCCTGGAAAACGGGAAACTGGCGGATAAAGGGACAATTAATAAACTCAATATTTTACCCGGCGAAAGCGCTGCTATAGAGCTGCCTGTAAAAGCCCGGATCCAGCCGGAAAAAGAATATTTTCTGAATGTATATTACCGGTTAAAAATTGCAGAACCATTTCTTGAACAGGGATATGATATTGCATACGAGCAAATGGCTTATGCCGGAAGCGCGGTACCAGCCAGCCAGGTAATGACGAAAGGAACTGTAAGCGGTAATCAGGCAGGTAACAACGTACAGGTGAAAGGGAAAAACTTTACCGTTCAGTTTGACGCAAAAAAAGGATTACTGACATCTTATGTTGTTAATGGTATGGAACTAATTGAAAGCGGGCCGCAGCCTGCATTTTACCGTGCGCCAACCGATAATGATATTGGCGCAGGATTGAACAGGTCTTTAAGAAGCTGGAGAAATGCTTACGAACAATCAGATATTACGGATGTAAAAACAGAACAGGTAAGCACCGAAGCGTATAAGATCATTTTCACAAAAAATATATTGGAAGGTAAGGCAAAAACCATTCAAACCTTTATTGTTTATGGCGATGGAACAATCAGGGTAACAAATGACATAAATATACAACCAGGCGATTATAAAACGATCATGCGCATAGGCAATGATTTGCAGGTAAACAAAAACTTCAGGAATATTGAATGGTATGGCAGGGGCCCGTGGGAAAACTACTGGGACCGGAGGTATGCCAGCGGTGTGGGTATTTACAAGCAACCCCTTAGTCTTCAATATTTCCCCTACGCCCGCCCGCAGGAAAGTGGTAATAAAACAGATGTACGCTGGATGACCCTGACCAATAATAGAGGCAGGGGTATTCGTATTGACTTTGCTGATAGCCTGCTTTCTGTTGCTGCGTTACCTTACAGTCTTGACGATCTTGATCCGGCGCCTGAAAAGCATCAATACCATTCGGGAGAGCTGACAGAGGGCGACAAAATTTATATGCATGTAGATTTGTTACAGCTGGGTGTGCAGGGGATCGATAGCTGGGGTGCAATGCCCATGCGCAAATACTGGATTGTCCCTGGCGCGTATAATTATAGTTATTGGATAAAACCATTGTAAATACAGGCGTGCAGCATTTTGCGCAAACGTTTGAACGTTTATTTACGGGTATTGTATATTATTTTCGTAAAGTTCTTATTGCTTTGTATCGGATTAACGATCAAAAATGCTTTGAATCAAAATGAAGAGAAAAGAATTTGTAAAAAATACAGGTCTGGCAATGGCAGGGTTATCTGTTATGCCATCCGGAAGTATTTTAAATATTAAAACTAAAGCTGAGGCACCCTTAAAGGTGGCCATTATCGGGGTAGGGGCAAGAGGTATCTGGCACCTGGATCTGCTGCTGCGCAGAAATGATGTGGAAGTGGTGGCTATATGTGATACAGACCCGCAGACAATTACCCGGGCTAAAGAACATGTAGCCAAAAACAACAAAAAGCAGCCCCAGTATTTTACGGAAGGAACGGACGCCTGGAAAAAATTATATGAGCTGAAAGGGATTGAAGCGGTGATTATCGCCACGCCCTGGGAGTATCATAAGCCCATGATCATCGGAGCCTTGCAGGCAGGCATAAAATACGTGGGCACAGAAGTAATACTCGGCATTACCTTACAGGATCACTGGGATGTTGTAAAAGCTGCAGAGCAATATAATGCTCATGTAATGATGCTTGAGAATGTTTGCTACCGCCGCGATGTGATGGCGGTATTAAATATGGTACGCCAGGGACTGTTTGGTGAACTGCTGCATTTGCAGGGTGGTTATCAGCATGATCTTCGTGGTGTTAAGTTCAACGACGGTAAAACGCCTTATGGTAAAGGTGCCGAATTCGGGCATGTGGACGGATATTCTGAAGCAAGATGGAGAACCGATCATTCAGTGCACCGTAACGGCGATCTGTACCCCACACATGGCATAGGGCCTATTGCGCATTATATCAATATTAACAGGGGAAACAGGTTCCTGGCGCTTAGTTCTTTTGCAACCAAAACACGGGGACTTCATAATTACATTGAAGCTGTAGGTGGTCCTGATCATAAAAATGCCAGCGTACGGTTTAAGCTGGGCGATATTGTTACCACACAAATAAGTTGCGCCAATGGCGAAACGATTATCCTGCAACATGATACTAACAACCCAAGGCCATACTCTCTCGGTTTCAGGGTGCAGGGTACCGAAGGTTTGTGGATGGATGTGAGCAAAACCATTTATGTAGAAGGAAAATCGGCGAAGAACGACGTTTGGGATGATGCCCAGAAGTGGCTGGATGAGTACGATCATCCTTTATGGAAAAAATATGCAGCTGATGCAGCTGGCGCCGGTCATGGCGGCATGGATTGGTTTGTAGTCAATTCGTTTATCGAATCCGCCAAACGTAAACTTCCCACTCAAATGGATGTATATGACGCAGCTGCCTGGAGCGCTATCACGCCTTTAAGCGAGCAATCCATTGCATTGGGCAACCAGACCGTTGAGTTTCCTGACTTTACCGGCGGCGACTGGATGTACCGTACCCCGGTATTTGCGCCTAATGATGATTATTAGTTTCGTGTATTCAATTTAGATAAAAAAACGCCCCGCTTCTGCGGGGTGTTTTTTTTTGTGCACCGTGTGATAGTTCTTTAAAGTTAAAGTCCTGAACTGGGCATCTACGGGGAACTGTTAGTTCAAGGCAAGCTGTTTACCGTGAGGTAAAATTCTGAAGAAAGTGGAGGACAAAGGTTTGAGCTGGCAAACAGAAACAGAATATAAGGCTTACCCGGAGAGTAAGGTGGCATGGGACAGCGAAGCCCTGTAGTTAGATGTAAACCGGAAGAGTGAATCCTGCGACTACAAATAGGAAAGCCTTGTCAATAGAAATGTCTTCTTTCGTATCTATAGCTCTTAATGAAATTAATAGCATTTTGATTATAACATAACTCACCCCTAGGGTTTAGGAAAAAGTAGATAATAGTGCATTAAAGTATTCAAATTAGTTGGTATTTTTATACGAAAAACATGTCATGTGAGATTTAATACTCTTTTAGTCTTGGTACCCTTCATTTCTTTGAGTCAAACTGATTATTAACAGCCGCTACCGTTATGGCAGAGACTAACGGTTTTGATTTGATAAGAAACAAAAAGCAGCTTACCAGCTATGCAGAATTGGATGTCAAGGAAAAGCAGTCAGGTACTTCGATAAAAGGTAAACCCCGGATATCCAAAAAAGGAAATAAATTTTTGCGAAAGTCATTACACATGCCAGCATTGGCTGCTATCCGGCATGATGATCGATTTAAAGCCATTTTTGGCAGGCTGGTATCAAGACATGGCATTAAGATGAAGGCGGCAGTAGCGGTGCAAAGAAAGCTTTTGGAGTTGATGTATGCCGTTTATAAAAAGCAGGAAAAATATGATAAAGATTATTTACAAAAACAAAATGCAGAAGTGCAGGAAGTATTAAATGAAAAAAATCTTTTGGTTCTTAACACAGAATCTATCGGGA
>JASGEW010000101.1:0-54193 GCA_047606125.1 Niabella sp.
CCAAAACTGAAGGGGCCATGCGCCACCTGGCCAAACAATTTTTTGATCATACGGTAGACCGGAAATATATTGCGCTGGTATGGGGAGATATGGAAGCAGACGAAGGCACCATTATCGCGCATGTTGGCCGCAACCTGCGTTTCAGGAAATTATTTGAAGCCTATCCCGAAGGCGATCATGGAAAAGAAGCCATTACTCATTATAAAGTGCTGGAACGGTTTGGTTATGTAACATTAGTTCAATGTATTCTTGAAACAGGCCGTACACACCAGATAAGGGTGCACATGAAACACATCGGCCATCCTTTGTTTAACGATGACTTTTATGGTGGCAACACCATTGTAAAAGGCACTGTATATGCGAAATACAAGCAATTTGTAGAAAATTGTTTTGCCATTTGTCCGCGGCAGGCCCTGCACGCCAAAACGCTGGGCTTTACCCATCCGGCAACAGACGAGCGTGTTTTTTTTGAAAACGAGATACCTGTAGATATGACACAGGTAATTGAAAAATGGAGAAAATATACAACGGCGTATCGCAACACAGAGTAAGGAAAATTACGTTGGGCAAGGGTAAAAGGGAAAACAGAAAATGACCTGATGAAACTATCTTTTAAGGCCGTTTATAATTTTCGCCCGGGTGCAATGAAATCCTTTAAAGGCGCCAAAAATGTTCCGGGGTTATATAAAGCGGTGATTGCCTTATTTAACCTGACTGCTCCTAAAAAGCTGATCAGTTTAGAAGAACTTAAAAATGCAATGGCATTTGTAAGTACAACAGGTTACTATAAAAACACTCTTGAGATTACAGATATTAAACAAGCGGCGCAAGATTACGGGAGTGTATGATTGTTATTTTCCGGGTTCGGCATCATCCGTTCTTTCTTCATGCGCTTCCCCGATCAGTTTCTCTTTTTTCTTCCCTTTGCCCGAAATCAGCTTTATAATAACAGGCAGTGTGGTGATAATAACAATGCCTAATACAATTATCTCCAGGTGCTCTTTTAAATCAAACCCAAACTGGCTCATGATCCACTTTTGCAGGAAATGTCCTGCAAACAACATCGAAAATACCCAGCCAAGGCTTCCTATAATATTGTAAAATGCAAACTTCGCTTTATTCATGCCCACGATGCCTGCTATAATAGGTGCAAATGTGCGGATAAAGGGAATAAACCGGGCTACAATAATGGCCCCGCCCCCGTTCTTTTCATAAAACTCATGTGCCTGCTCCAGGTATTTTCTTTTAAAGAAAAAGTTCTCGCGCCAGTTATACATGGCCGGCCCTACTTTCCTGCCGGTCCAGTAACCGATAGTATTTCCTAAAATACCACAGAACGAGATCAGTCCCCATAAAACGAAAAGATCCACCCATTCGTTCTGCAGCTCCCCCAGGCCAAATAGCTTCAGGAATTGGTGCGCCAGGCCCGGAGCAGTATGGGGCGCCTCTCCCAGCTCATGCGCATAGATCCCGGCTATAAAAAGCAAAGAATCTCCCGGCAAAAAGAAGCCGGCGAATAAACCTGTTTCAGCAAATACTACAAAAAGCAATAACCAGAGTCCTCCGTTTTCAATATACCATTGTGGTTGCAGCAAATCCGTCCAGTGAAACCCGGTACTTAATAATTCGATCATATCTGTTTTTTGTAATATTCCATTTTATTGTATCGGTTGTAAATATAGGGCATCTCTATTGCTATGCAGTTAATCTTTAATGAAAATATGTTCCGGTATATGCCACACCTGTTTTTTCTCAATCTTCTGCAAATGCAAGCGCCTTTTCATCATCAAACTCATGCTCCCACCTGGCAATCACACAGCTGGCCAATGTATTTCCCAGCACATTTACGGAAGTACGTGCCATATCCATCAGCTCATCAATGCCGTATATAGCCATAATGGGCCATAAAGGTAATCCAAAGGTATGCGCAGTAGCTATTAAAATGACCAGCGACGCCCTTGGTACCGCCGCCACGCCCTTACTGGTGAGCATTAACGATAAACCCATCAATATTTGCTCACCGGCAGAAAGAGGGATACCCGCCGCCTGGGCTACAAACACCGATGCCAATGATAAATATAAAGTAGTGCCGTCCAGATTAAATGTATAACCGGTGGGAATGACAAACGAAACCACTTTACGCGGCACCCCAAATCGTTCCATATTTTCCAGCGCCTTGGGCAATGCAGAGTCTGAACTGGTGGTTGCAAATGCAATGGATACCGGTTCCTTAACTGCCTGTATAAATTTTTTAACCGGAATTTTTGCAATAAACAAGGCTATGGGCAACAGCACCAGCAGTATAAATGTTAATAAAGCAAGGTATAAGGTTACCAGCAGCAAAGCCAGGTTTTTTAAAATATCAATGCCCAAATGCCCAACGGTTACCGCAATGGCAGCGCCCACACCAAAAGGTGCAAAATACATAATGATATTGGTGAACCGGAACATCGTTTCCGAAAGGCTTTCTGTAAAATGGATCAAAGGCATTTTCTTTTGTTCGGGCAGCATGGCCAGTGCAATACCAAATATGACGCTAAAGACCACAATAGGCAGCACACTGCCCTCATAAACGGATTTAATAATATTTTCCGGGAAAATGTCAACAATATGATCCTGCCAGGTTTTTTCAGCTGCTTTAGGAAGCTCGGTCAAAAGCGCAGGCGGCACTTTTATACCATGGCCCGCATGTGTAATATTAATAAACAACAGCCCGATGATCAAAGCGAATGTGGTTACTATTTCAAAATATAGTAAAGACTTCCATCCCATTCTGCCCACCTGCTTTAGATTGCTGTGGCCGGCAATCCCTACCACTAAAGTGGCAAATAAAAGGGGTGCCACAATGGTTTTGATCAGCCTCAGGAATATGGTGCTCAGAAATTTCAGGTTTTGCGAAACCGCGGGAAAGTCGAGCCCGATCTCCACTCCAATTGCCATTGCCACCAATATCCAGGTGGTTAATGTTCTTTTATAACAGGCAAATACAATAAGGCTGATGATCAATATCCACCTGGAAGTAAATAATACAGCCGAAGGTAATTTTGTAAATTCTTCATGTATAAAATGAAGGATGGCTGTTATAGTAAAAATAACAATAGCAAATAATCCTGATTTTTTCTTCATATATTGTGTACGGTAAGTTTCAAAACTAAAGGTTTACATTCAATTATCTTAAATATTTTTCACAGGAATAAGTGTGTATAACTGGTTTTATTGTAAATATTTAATTTGACCAGCCCTGAAAAATGATAAAATTTTCAGCCGGATTTTACAATTATTCCTTATTTTTCCTTTTTCAAAACATATATATTTTTAAAAAATACCTCTTCAAAGTAGATTACTTATGGGATTATTCGTACGAAAACCACTTAATATTTTATTGGCGGAAGCCGAAGAATCGGAAAAGGGCCTGAAAAAAACCCTCACTTCCTGGTCACTGATTGCCCTGGGCATAGGCGCTATTATTGGTGCGGGATTGTTCTCGATAACCGGTATGGCTGCCGCTAATTATGCGGGGCCCGGTATTATGATCTCTTTTATAATTGCTGCCGTCGGATGTGCTTTCGCCGGGCTTTGCTATGCCGAATTTGCCAGTATGATACCAGTTGCCGGCAGCGCCTATACCTACAGCTATGCTACGATGGGCGAATTTATTGCATGGATCATTGGCTGGGACCTCGTGCTGGAATATGCAGTGGGCGCTGCTACTGTTGCATCAAGCTGGTCGGGTTACCTGGGAAAATTGTTCGCTTCCTTTGGAGTGGCGTTGCCCGAACAATTAATGCTCACCCCTTTTGATGTAGGAGCCGATGGCGTTACACATGGCATTCTTAATCTTCCTGCCGTATTTATAGTTGTATTAATGTCGCTGGTGCTCATTAAAGGCACCAGCGAATCTGCGCTGGTGAACACCATTATTGTGATATTGAAAGTAACCATCGTATTAGCTTTTATTTTTGTTGGCATAAAATACGTCAGACCGGAGAATTTACACCCGCTTATTCCTGAGAACGAAGGTTCTTTTGGCAAATTTGGCTGGACAGGCGTCATACGCGCCGCTGCAGTTGTATTTTTTGCTTACATTGGTTTTGATGCGGTATCCACGGCTGCGCAGGAAACCAAAAATCCCAAAAAGGCAATGCCTATGGGTATTATGGGATCTTTATTAATTTGTACGGCTTTATATATCGTTTTCGCTTATGTAATGGTAGGCGTTGCCCATTACAGTGAATTTGGTGCAGGCAGTTCATCTGACCACCTTGCACCGGTAGCAACTGCAATTGAGCACATGGGGACGGCTGATGCAAGCGGTCACATCACTCCGGCCTATCCCTGGTTAAACAATACCATCATTATTGCGATCCTTTTAGGATATGCTTCGGTGATACTGGTGATGCTGTTGGGCCAGAGCCGCGTATTTTATTCCATGAGCGCAGATGGTTTATTGCCCAAATTTTTCTCTGCAGTACACCCCAAATTCAGAACACCCGCAAGATCCAATATTTTCTTTATGATATTTGTAAGCATTTTTGCTGCATTTATTCCCGGGCGCGTGGTGGGGGAAATGACCAGTATAGGCACTTTATTCGCGTTTATATTGGTTTGCATCGGAGTGATGATCCTGAGAAAATCAAATCCCGACGCCCCGCGTGCTTTCAAAACACCTCTGGTGCCTTTGGTACCTGTTCTGGGTGTGGTAGTTTGCTTTGGTATGATGGCATTTTTACCTTTCGATACCTGGATCCGCCTGGTTGTATGGATGCTGATCGGGCTTGATGTATATCTTTATTTTGGCATTAAGCACAGCTATCTTAATAAGGATAAGCATGATGTTAAAAGTTACAGGATCGTATCCAATACAGGATTAGCGCTGGCCGTTTTATTAGCGGTAGTTGCTTTTGCGCATCATACAAGCGCCGAAACACCCGATACAGCTTTGTTTTATTTTTCACTGGGTTTTGCCATTTTGCATTGCATTATTTATTTACTGAAACGCAGTCCAAAAACAGTTTAATGCAAAAACTTTTGTTATCCCTTGTTATTTGTATGTTTACCTCTTTTGTCTTTGCTCAAAAAGACAGGGAGGAAACCCTGACAAAAACCGGCGACACAGTTCCTGCTTTTATTTTTGAAATAGAAAAAGGAAAAACAGCCAATATTAATGATTATAAAGGTAAACTGACCTTAATTAATCTTTTTGCCACCTGGTGCCCGCCCTGTAATGCAGAACTACCTTTAGTTCAGGAGGAAATATGGAATAAATACAAAGACAACCCCAAATTTGCCTTATTGGTGTTTGGCCGAGAAGAAGGCTGGAACACAGTAGATAGTTTTAAGATAAAGAAGGGGTTCACTTTTCCCATATTGCCAGACGCAAAAAGAGGTGTTTTCAGTAAATTCGCTAACAGCAGTATTCCAAGAAATATACTTATAGACGAAAGCGGGAAAATAATTTATCAATCTATAGGATTTAGTCCGGATGAATTCAACGCATTAACCACAATTATCGATCAGCATTTAAAATAACATCAACATCATTAAATAAAAGCTGCTCTTTACATTATGAAGGCAGCTTTTATTTTGGCCTATAATAATACTGCGGCTGAATATTTATTACCCATTCTGATCGAAAGGAACTCACCTGTAACGGCCTATTCATCCCTCATATATTCTATGAATAAAAAATTTCATGTACGTTTGCACCTCAAAAAATATTTAAACAGTCCGATAAATTATGGGAAGGATATTTGAAGTACGTAAAGCTACCATGTTTGCCCGTTACGACAGGATGGCAAAACAGTTTACAAGAATAGGAAAAGAAATTGCCATTGCAGTAAAGGCCGGCGGCCCCGACCCTAATACGAATCCGGCCTTACGCCGTTGCATGCAAAATGCAAAAAGCGTTAATATGCCCAAAGACCGGGTGGAAGCGGCTATTAAACGCGCGCAGGGCAAGGAGATGGAGAACTATGAAGAAATCCTTTACGAAGGATATGCGCCTCACGGAGTGGCCATATTGGTAGAAACGGCAACCGATAACCATGTGCGCACGGTAGCCAATGTAAAATCACATTTCAATAAAGGCGGCGGTGCCATGGGAAACAGCGGCAGCGTATCTTTCCAGTTTAATAAAATGGGCGTTTTCAAACTGAAGCCGGAAGGAATCAACATGGAGGACATCGAGTTAGAGCTGATCGATCACGGCCTGGAAGAACTGGGTGAAAGCGCCGATGAAGAAGGCAATAATATTATTGTATTACGCACGGCTTTTACCGATTTTGGCAATATGCAAAAAGCGCTCGAAGAAAAAAATATTACCCCCATCAGCGCTGAACTGGAGTGGATCCCCACAACCACCGTTCCTGTAAACGACGAACAGGCAGAAGATGTCAGCAAGCTTATTGAAAGGCTAGAACAGGATGAGGATGTTCAGAAGGTTTTCCATAATATGGGATAAATAAATCAGCAACTATTAAATTAATCCAGCCATTCAAAGTCCTCCGACTTAGGCATGATATCATAAGTTGTAAATACAATCCCGGGAGGCGTTACCAGTTTTCTTTTTATAGTATTGATCCACGCCCCATCCATATTAATAATGGCTGCTGTAACATCCCCGTCCTTTATAATATGATGCCTGATTGAAAACCTGCTGAAATCCCTGCGGGCTTTGGTCAGCTCAAGGTTAATGGTCACCACATCGCCCTGCCTGATCTCTCTTTTGAACACACATTCCTCCCGGAAAATAACAGGCCCCACGTTTAACTCCTGCATTTTTAGCGTTGACAATCCGTTTTCCCGGAGAAATTCGATGCGACAAAAAGCGCCCCAGTCATAATACACGCTGTGACGCAGGTGCGCGTTTACATCCAGATCCGACCACCTGATCTCCACCGCTTTAATATAAGACATCGCCGAATATTTAAAATTTTCTGTTTATACGTTCCGTAACAATGATACGACTATTTTTGCACCCTGATTTCCATTAGAAAATCATACACAAAATACGGAGTATTTTATAAAGTGAAAACATATAGCTAAAACAATAAAATATACACATGAAGCGTCTTACCATTATAGTGTCTCTATTTACCTTAGGATTAAGCATACAGGCACAAACAAAGGCAAAACCCAAAACCATCACTCCGGTTAAAAAACCTGCAGCCACCCCTACCGGTGCGCCTGTTCTTAAGACTTTTGCCGATTCAGCCAGTTATGCGCTGGGTATAAATCTATCCCAATCCATAAAAAGAGATTTAAAAAGCCTGAACAGTGACATTTTCCTGAATGCTATGAAAACCGTATTTAATGGCCAAGCACCCAAATTTGATGAAGAACAGGTCCGCGGCATCCTGACAAAATTCTCCCAGGAAGAAGAAGAGAACCAGTCAAAAGCCGTTATCGAAGCAGGACAGGCTTTCCTGGCAAAGAATAAAACAAGGCCGGAGATAAAAACTACTGCAAGCGGGCTGCAATACGAAATATTAAAAGAAGGAACCGGTGTAAAACCTACCGCAGCAGATACCGTAGTGTGTAATTATATAGGCATGTTAACAGACAGCACAGAATTTGACAACTCCTATACGCGTGGCGAGCCGCTTACTATTGCAGTAGACGGAGGTGTTATAAAGGGCTGGACCGAAGGTTTACAGCTAATGACTCCCGGATCCAAATACAGGTTTTATATTCCTTATGACCTGGGATATGGCTTACGGGGCGCTCCCCCAACCATCCCTGGCGGCAGCACTTTAATTTTTGATATAGAGTTACTGGAAGTGAAAAAAGGAAACTGATCTTCTTTTAATATCAAATTGAATAATTTTCAGAACCGCTTTCATAAGCGGTTTTTTTTATAAATGAACCTGCTTAAAGTTTAATATCCAAAACATATCTTACTTTTCTTTCAGAAAGGACAAAGGCGATGCATGGTAACAAAAACAAAACAACTTCTATATTCCCCCATGTGTCTGCTTCACTACACCCATTACAAAAGTACTTTGCACATGTCCTACATTTTCTACCTGGCTCAGTTTATTTACATGAAAATTGTAGTAAGTTTCCATATCTTCAGTGAGTACTTTCAGCAAAAAATCAAATTCCCCCGAGATGCTGTAACATTCCAGTATTTCGGGCATTGCCATAATAGATTTAATAAATTTTGAACCGGCAATTTTGTTATGCTCCCTTAACGACACATGGCAGATCACCATTAATCTTTTGCCAAGCTTTGCGGCATCCAGCACAGCCATATAGCCAGTAATGATCCCGGATTGCTCTAATTTTTTAACCCGGTCGTGCACCGGTGTGGTACTTAAATGAATCGCATCGGCAATTTCTTTAACGCTGATCCTGGCATTCTGCTGCAGTAACCTGAGTATTTCAAAATCCTTATCATCAAGCGTTACCGAATTAATAGTAACTTTTCCTTTTATAGATTTGCTTTTATCCATAAAATATATTTATCGTCTGAATTATAATAAAAATACATTCTTTTATACTGAAATATTAATTTTAACCTATTATTTTATTCTATGGAGTAATTTTGGACAAAAGTCCATAGATAACAAACTATGGCCAAAATTTCAAACATCAAATTTCAAATCTTAAATAAGAAATATGTCTACAGTTACAAAATCACAAATTGACTTTGACCTGAAATATAAGGTAAAAGATATTTCACTGGCTGAATGGGGCCGTAAAGAGATTCGTCTTGCGGAAGCAGAAATGCCCGGATTGATGAGCATACGCAAAGAATACGCCGCTTCCCAGCCTTTAAAAGGCGCGCGTATTGCAGGTTGTTTGCATATGACGATCCAGACCGCTGTTCTTATTGAAACACTGGTGGCATTAGGTGCTGAAGTTAAATGGAGCTCGTGTAATATTTTTTCCACACAGGATCATGCTGCTGCAGCCATCGCAGCCGCAGGTATCGGCGTATTTGCATGGAAGGGACAAACACAGGCCGAAGCAGACTGGTGCATTGAACAAACCCTGTTCTTTGGCAGCGCCAACCGTCCTTTAAATATGATCCTGGATGATGGCGGAGATCTTACCAATATGGTTTTAGATACTTATCCTGAATTGGTGCAGCATGTAAAAGGGATCAGCGAAGAAACGACAACAGGAGTACACCGTTTGTATGAGCGTGTTGCAAAAGGTACGTTGCCCGTTCCTTCTATCAATGTAAACGATTCGGTTACCAAATCCAAATTCGATAATAAATACGGATGTAAAGAATCTTTAGTAGATGCTATTCGTCGCGCTACCGATGTAATGCTGGCAGGTAAAATAGCCGTGGTAGGCGGTTACGGCGATGTGGGCAAGGGTTCCGCTGCTTCCTTATCGGGCGCCGGCTGTCGTGTAATTGTTACTGAAATTGATCCGATATGCGCGCTCCAGGCTGCAATGGACGGGTACGAAGTGAAAAAAATGATCGATGCTGTTAAGGAAGCCGACATTGTGGTTACAGCATCCGGTTGCCGCGACCTGATCACCGGCGAGCATTTTAAAGCAATGAAAGATAAAACCATTGTGTGCAATATCGGACATTTTGATATTGAGATCGACGTAGCATGGCTAAATGAAAATTACGGTAATACCAAAGACACGATCAAGCCGCAGGTTGATATTTATAATGTAGAAGGCAAAGACATTATTTTACTGGCTGAAGGCCGTTTGGTAAACCTGGGTTGTGCTACCGGTCACCCCAGCTTTGTAATGAGTAATTCTTTTACCAACCAGACGCTGGCGCAAATTGAATTATGGAGCAACCATGACAAATACGAGAACAAAGTGTATGTATTACCGAAACACCTGGATGAAAAAGTGGCGCGCCTGCATCTTGCGAAAATTGGTGTGGAACTGGATGTTTTAACCAATGAGCAGTCCGCTTACCTGGGCATTCCCAAAGAAGGTCCGTTTAAACCCGATCTGTACAGGTATTAATATTGTGAATAGTTCATGGCATATCGTTCATGGATAAAACACATAAGGAAGTATTTTAGAACCCGCCGTCATGGCGGGTTTCATATTTCATCACCACATCCTCGTATGCCGTATGCTGATTAAAATCTTTTAGGTGCCAACCCGAAATTAAATTCCTGTTCCGGATATTCAACAAATGACAAAATGTTTTAAATTTGCACCAATGATGAAGCAGCCGCTCATACATATTATTGCCTGTTTTCTTTTAACTGTTTTTTTCGCAAAAGAACTGGTATCTGATCTTCAATTGTCAAATCACAAAACAGAAATTTGCAATAATTGCAACGAAGAGGGCGCTGAAAAAAATTGTGAATGGAGTTCTTTTGAAAAGGAGCATAAGCTGCTTACCGGTTTTATTGACATTCAAAATATCAAAGTCGTTTCTCATATCATAAAGCAACCACACATTACACCTGATATACCTGCAATCAGCTTAAGCATTCCCACACCTCCTCCCGAACAGGTATAAGAATTATTTATAATTCTTATCACTTCCTTCTCCCGGAGCAGATATTACCGGGCTTTAGTTAACTTAAATTTTTCAAATATGAACACAGCATTTATAGCAGCTGTATGCCAGCTGCTTTCTACCGCTGCTCTTTGCCAGGTTACCGACCCCCAAAAAGTGATCAGGCTTGGCGCAGATGCACACTACATTAATGAACTGAATCTTGATCATGGAAAAAAATATGGCTTTTTAGCTAAAGATATACAGGAATTTTTCCCGGCCCTGGTAAAAGAAAAAAGGGTCAATGAACGGTTTGGCAAAAACGCATACCGTACTAAGGTAATAAAAGTGATAGACGAAAAGGCATTGATTCCTGTAATGGCTGCCTCTATCAAAAAGCAGCATGTAGACGTGCAGGATCTGAAAAACAAATTAATTGTCATCGACAAAAAAATGTGACCATTGTTGTTTAGTTTTTAGGATTTAAGAAAAAACCGCTTTCGGGCGGTTTTTTAATGCCTACAACTATTTATTTGTATCATCCGTCAAACAATTAAAATGACACATTTATGAGACGCCTCCTTTTATCTGTATGCCTGCTCGCATTGCTGGGATGCACAAAACAAAGACTGGAAAAATTCAATAACAGGATTATCGGGAACTGGAATCTTGTTGAAATAAATACGTTTGGAGCAGGAAGCAGTAATATTGTTTTTGATGGAGGATCATTTAGTTTTAGTAGCGATCATACGTTAATTTATTACGACAGGAGCCACACCGTTTATGTCGGCAGTTGGTATATTGATGCTTACAACTATCAGGATGACGAAGGCAATACGGAAACCTACTTTATCCTGACCCTGGACGTATCAGACGGAAGTACCCGTAAATTTGACCAGTTGGAAATACCGGGTTTTGGAAACGCTAATAAGTTTAAAGCCAAAACTTATAACACTCTAAATGTTGTCACTTATGTTTTTGAGCGTGATTAATTTACAATCTTTGTACATGCCGGTACGTCAGAACTTTAAATATTAAATACCATTTTCAAAAATGAAAATCCGGATATTTTATGTAACTTTTCTTTTAAATACATCTTTTATAAAACAATTCTACACAATTTTAAAACAATAAAAGATGAAACCAAGTTTATATAAATGGCCATTACTATTATTAATGGTATATCTTACCAGCGCCTGCTCCACTTCAAAAAGCGCTTTTTCTCCCATAACAAATTATGACAGTCTTATAAATGAGAAACGGTACACATTTGTAGCGCAAAATGTAACACCAACGGAAGATGCCAGGTTTAACGCCCGGTTAATGTTCTCTCAGGGCAATAGCCTGTATCAGTTAACATCCCGGTACGATATAAAGATCACGCCCGATTCTGTAATCGTCTTTCTGCCCTTTTTTGGCAGAGCATTTACAGCCCCGATAGACCCTACTAAAGGAGGTATTCAATTTACATCAACAAAATTCGGCTACCAGCAATCCATCCGGAAAAAAAATTATCAGATCACCGTCACCCCCCAGGACTTCCAGGAAGTAAGGAATATTTTTTTAACGATCAGCCCATCCGGCTATGCATCTGTACAGGTGTTAAGTCTGAACCGTACTCCTATTTCTTTCAACGGGATCATTGAGCCCAATAAATAGCCCGCAACAGCGTTTCAACAACTGTTAGTAAATCTGCATCCCGTCGTACCTTGCGCAAAGGCAAAAGGTTGTAAATTTGCCGGATGGCCGATAAGCAGATAAAAATAGCAGTACTGGATCTGAACGCAGGGTATCCTAATCAGGGGATGCGGTGTATTAATGAAATTGTTCACAGATGGGCTGAAGAAAAAAGCTACAGTATTACTTATACAGTCTTTGATGTCAGGGTTAAAAATGAAATTCCGGATTTATCTTACGATATATACATTTCAAGCGGAGGCCCCGGCGATCCCTTAAGCACCAGGTTTGATGACTGGGATATTAACTGGAACAAATGGTTTAGTGATATTATAAGATGGAACGAAAATCCAGATAACCAGGAAAAAAAATTTGTTTTCCTTATCTGTCATTCTTTTCAGATGGCCTGCAGGCACTATAACGCAGGATTGCTTTGTAAACGACGCTCCACCTCGTTTGGAATTTTCCCCATCCATGTAATGCCAGAAGCCCAGGAAGACCCGGTATTTAAAAATCTCAAAAATCCGTTTTACGCAGTCGATAGCAGGGATTTTCAGCTTATACAGCCTAACCTTGATCTGCTGCACAACATAGGCGCTTACATTACCTGCATCGAAAAGGAACGCCCTCATGTACCTTATGAAAGGGCCGTCATGGGCATCAGGTTTAACGAGTATATTTTCGGGACCCAGTTTCATCCGGAAGCAGATGCAGCGGGTATGAGCAAGCACTTTGAAGACGGAGAAAAACGAAAAACCGTAATTAATAACCATGGCGAGGCCAAGCTGTCCAGCATGCTTAGTTATCTGGAAGATCCGGAGAAGATCTACCGTACCAACAAAAATCTTATTCCCAATTTTCTGAACGAAGCATATAATTATCTTGCCGTGGAGGAACTTCAGCTCAATTAATATTGCTGCACATCCGTAATTTTTTTTTATAATGCCGGTGCGGCACCGGCATTATAAACAATCCGGGGTTTTATGCTCCTTCAGCTTTATCCTCCGCTTTTTCTGCATTTTCAATAATATCGCCTTTTTTGAAAAGGATATTTTTAACTACAAGCGCCCATTTTGCTTTCTTTCTAAGCAAAAATTCGAGGTCCATGGCAAAATGGATAAATTCTTCCTCCTGGGCATGTTGCATGATCTTTTTGGCTTCGCGGTCCTTCTCTACATGAATGCGCTGTTCATACCAGTCAATAGCTTCTGCTTCTTCAATTAAAGACTGGATCATCCTGGCAAATGTGCGAACCGGCTGGGAAAGCTCTTCGGGTGGTTCATGATACTGGTCAAATCCCATAGTTTTCGATTTTAATTTTTAATAGTTTAAGTCAGGAACTGATAAAACAATAATCAAGCCATCGGTTGTTCTTCACTAAAAGAAGAGCAATTATGGCGTCCCTGGAAGTTATTAGTTTTTTCAATATCATTATTGGGATAATTTATAATATTCGGGGCTTCTCATTTATACTTTTTAGTATAAATAGCCTACCTTTGCACAATGAATACGGATACAGCACAATTAGTGAATCCCCCGACCATTGATACAGAATTTGATCCCATCGAAAACCATGTAAACAGCGAATATAAATATGGTTTTGTAACCGACATTGAATCAGATGCTGCACCTAAGGGGCTTAATGAAGATATAGTACGTTTTATCTCAGCTAAAAAAAATGAGCCGGAATGGATGCTCGAATGGCGGCTAAAAGCCTTTGCCCAATGGCAGAAAATGAAGGAACCACATTGGGCAAACCTGGATTACGCACCCATTAATTACCAGGATGTAATCTATTACTCGGCTCCCAAACAAAAAATACAACCCAAAAGCCTTGATGAAGTAGATCCCGAACTGATCAAAACCTTCGAAAAGCTGGGTATTTCTTTAGAAGAACAAAAACGTCTTACCGGGGTGGCAGTGGATGTGGTTATGGATAGCGTTTCCATCGGCACCTCATTTAAAGAGCAGTTAGCTGAGTTGGGAATTATTTTCTGTTCTATTAGCGAGGCTATCCAGGAACATCCCGATCTGGTTCGCCAGTATTTAAGCAGCGTGGTCCCGGTTACGGACAATTTTTTTGCGGCTTTGAACTCGGCTGTTTTTAGCGATGGGTCGTTTTGTTATATTCCCAAAGGCGTTCGTTGCCCAATGGAATTGTCCACTTATTTCAGGATCAATGCTGAAAATACCGGACAGTTTGAACGTACCCTGATTATTGCCGATGAAGGCGCTTATGTTAGCTATTTAGAGGGATGCACAGCTCCAATGAGAGATGAAAATCAATTACATGCAGCAGTTGTAGAGATAATTTCTTTAGATAATGCAGAAGTAAAGTATTCAACAGTACAAAACTGGTACCCTGGAGATAAAGAAGGTAACGGAGGTATTTATAACTTCGTAACTAAAAGGGGTATTTGCAAAGGAATTAACTCAAAAATCAGCTGGACACAGGTTGAAACCGGCTCTTCCATCACCTGGAAATATCCCAGTGTGATTCTGCAAGGCGATAATGCAAATGGCGAATTTTACTCTGTAGCAGTAACGAATAATCACCAGCAGGCAGATACAGGAACTAAAATGATACACCTCGGCAAAAATACGAGAAGTAGAATAGTAAGTAAAGGAATATCCGCTGGTTATAGCAACAATAGCTACAGGGGTTTGGTACGTGTTGGTAAAAATGCGCAAAATGCCCGCAATTTTTCCCAATGTGATTCTTTATTGCTTGGTGATAAATGTGGCGCACATACTTTTCCCTACATAGAAGTAAAAAACAACACAGGAGTGGTGGAGCACGAAGCCACTACTTCAAAGATAGGTGAAGACCAGATTTTTTACTGCAACCAACGGGGCATTGATACTGAAACAGCAGTTGCACTGATCATTAACGGTTTTGCAAAAGAAGTAATGGACAAACTACCTATGGAGTTTGCAATTGAAGCTAAAAAATTACTGGAAATCAGCTTAGAAGGAAGTGTTGGGTAAGATAAAACAGTTGAAAAGTTCAGAAGTTGATGAGTTGAGGACTTTAAGGTAACAGACTTTTAATAATTTAAACAAAAGTTTGTTGACCTGGTAATATTATATTGAAATCAGAAATTTTAAATCAGAAATTAGAAATAATAATGTTAACTATTAAAGACCTGCGCGCAGGTATCGAAGGCAGGGAAATATTAAAAGGTATCGATTTACAGATCAACCCGGGTGAAGTACATGCTATTATGGGACCCAATGGTTCGGGTAAAAGTACTTTAGCATCAGTATTGGCAGGCAAAGCAGAATACGAAGTACTGGACGGTTCAGTAACGTTTATGGGTAAAGACCTGCTTGAACTGGCACCGGAAGCACGGGCAGGTGAAGGTATTTTTTTAAGCTTTCAATACCCGGTAGAAATTCCGGGATTAAGCACTACCAATTTCATGAAAACAGCCGTAAATGAGATCCGCAAATACCGTGGTGAGGAGGAATTGGATGCAGTGTCTTTTCTAAAGAAAATGAAAGAGAAAATGGCTCTGGTTGAAATAGATCAGACCATGTTAAGCCGGTCGTTGAATGAAGGATTTTCCGGCGGTGAAAAAAAGCGTAACGAAATTTTCCAGATGGCGATGCTGGAACCTAAACTGGCAATCCTGGATGAAACTGATTCAGGGTTAGATATCGATGCTATCCGTATTGTGGCAAACGGTGTCAACAAATTACGCACCCCTGAAAATGGCATCCTCGTTATTACACACTATCAGCGTTTACTGGATTATATCGTTCCGGATTTTGTGCACGTTCTTTATAACGGCCGTATTGTAAAATCAGGCACCAAGGAACTGGCTTACGAACTGGAAGAAAAGGGTTACGATTTTATTAAGAGCGCTTTAGTGTAACTTTAGCACATCAAAGTATTTTTTATGGCCTATCCACTTGTTAAACGGATATCTCCGGAGATTTACCTGGAAGAAGAAAGGAAATCCACTGTCAAACATCAGTATTTTGACGGGGAAGTTGTAGCTATGGCTGGCGCCAGTATAGCACATAATACGATCGTATCGAATATTATTGGAGAAATAAGAGATTTCTTAAAAGGAAAAAACTGTAATATTTTTCCAAGTGATCTCAGGGTTAGCATCCCTTCAGCTGATACTTATACCTATCCGGATGCCACGATTATTTGTGGTCAGCCTGAAGCAACAGATGAACAGCGCGATACCATAAAAAACCCGTCGGTTATCTTCGAAGTATTGTCGGGAACTACACGGAACTACGATACAGGCAAAAAATTCCTGTTTTACCAACGCATACCATCTTTAAAGGAATATATTTTAATAGATAGCACTCAAAGATCGGTTGCCGTTTACGAACGACGGGAAAATGAGCTTTGGAAGATTAAGGTTATAGAAGATACGCATGGCAAATTGGTTATCTCGTCTATCGGTTTTACACTTTCATTCGATGAGCTTTACAGGAATATAATCTTTCCTGAAACATAACAGCATTATCAAAATTAGAATATCTAAAATATCAGCATACTTACTATTCAGCATACTTACTATATTATCACTTTAATTAAATGGACACAATCGCATATTTAAAAGAACGTTTTCAACAGCTTCAATCTAGCCCGGTTGATGCGCATATCAGATCGATGCGGGATGAGGCGTTTACTGAATTTTCCCAGATCGGTATTCCCACGGTAAAAAATGAAGAATGGAAATATACCCGCATCAACGATTTTTTTGGGAAAGATTATCATTTTACCACGGATCTGAAAGAGCAGGCATTTACAGTTGCTGATCTTGAACCATTACAACTGCCAGGACATGAAAAAGCCAATCTCGTGGTATTTGTGAACGGACATTTTCACGCCGATCTTTCTCATACCCGATCGGAAGAACTGGAAATTATTTCCTTGCAGGCCGCTGCAGGAAGTGAACAGTATAGCGCCATTGTAAAAGAACATCTGGGTCATAGTGCAGATTATCATAAAGATGGCATCAATGCGCTCAATACGGCTTTTATCCAGGAAGGTGTTTTTATACATGTATTCAAAAGCCGCACGGCCAGCCACCCTATATATATATATAATATTACAGATGCGCGGAATGGAAATATTTTTGCCCAGCCGCGTTGCCTTGTACACCTGCCCCAAAATGCACAGGTGCAAATTGTGGAAACGTTTGTAACTATTGGTTCAGATGAAAGCTTTACCAACCAGGTTATTGAACTGGTAGTAGAGAAAGACGCCCTGCTCGATCTGTACAAAATACAAAACGACGCCCCCAACTCAAAAGTGGTCAGCACTACGCATGTGCACCAGGTAGGAAAAAGCATCGCAAACGTAGTAACCGTTTCATTAAACGGAGGATTGATTCGCAATAACCTGAACATGGTGATGTCCGCAGCCTATTGTGAAGCAAATTTATATGGGTTATACCTGGGCAACCAGTATACACATATCGATAATCACACCGTGGTTGATAACAGGCAACCTAATTGTATAAGCAACGAATTGTATAAGGGTGTTTTAAATGGAAATGCAACAGGTGTTTTCAACGGCAAGATCTTTGTACGGCAGATCGCTCAAAAAACAAATGCCTACCAAAGCAATCGCAATATTTTGCTTTCGGAAAATGCCAGTGTCAATACCAAACCCCAGCTAGAAATCTTTGCAGATGATGTAAAATGCTCTCATGGCTGCACGGTAGGACGCCTGGACGAAGATGCACTGTTTTACATGCGTTCCCGTGGTATAGAAGAAAAAACAGCTACCGCACTCCTTTTGCATGGTTTTGCACTGGATATTCTCGAAAAGATCAACCATCCGGAAGTAAGTGCTTATATAAATAAGCTGGTCACAAAAAAATTAGATTTATAATCAGTTACAGACGGGGTAAATACAGGCCTTCTTAATGTTTTTAATAAATATGGAAACAGCAATATCAGATAAAAATATAACTTTTAATGTCGGCACTATCCGGAAAGATTTCCCGATCCTCGACAGGAAAGTGAAAGGTTATCCGCTCGTATATTTGGACAATGCTGCAACCTCACAGAAACCTCAGGCTGTTATTGATGCTTTGGTACATTATTACAGCTCTAATAATGCCAATGTACACAGGGGTATACATACGCTTGCTGAGGAAGCTACCGCCGAATTTGAAGCGACAAGAGACGCTGTAAAAAACTTTATTAATGCGGCCGGCCGCGAAGAGATTATTTTTACAAGAGGCACAACCGAAAGTATTAACCTGGTAGCTTACACCTGGGCAAGGCAAAACCTGGAAGAAAACGACGAAGTGATTATTTCGGGGATGGAGCATCATTCCAATATTGTTCCCTGGCAAATTGTTTGTGAAGAAAAACGCGCCAGGCTAAAAGTAATTCCCGTTAATGACGATGGGGAGTTACTGATGGAAGCATACATAGAGTTGCTGACAGACCGGACCAAACTTGTAGCCGTAAACCATGTGTCGAACGCCTTAGGTACCGTAAATCCTGTTGAAGAAATAATAGCATTGGCACACCAGAAAGGAGCGGTTGTTTTAATCGATGGGGCACAGAGCGCTATGCACCTTGATATAGATGTTCAACATTTAGATTGCGATTTTTTTGCCTTCTCCTCGCATAAAATGTTAGGCCCCACAGGAATGGGAATTTTATACGGTAAAAAAGCATTGCTCAATGCGATGCCGGTCTTTAATGGTGGCGGTGAAATGATCAAAGAAGTGACCTTTGAAAAAACCACTTATAACGAGCTGCCCTATAAATTTGAAGGGGGTACACCTAATATTGCGGATGCCATTGCTCTAAAGCCGGCTATTGATTACATCAACAAAGTAGGTAAAGAAAACATCCGCAGGCAGGAAGATTTATTGCTGTCACATGCCACTGAAAGATTAAGGGAGATAGAAGGGTTAAAAATCATTGGGAATAACGATCATAAAGTAAGCGTGGTATCATTTGTTATAGACGGTGTTCACCCACAGGATATCGGGATATTGCTGGATAACAAAGGGATTGCGGTACGCACAGGGCATCATTGCGCAGAGCCGTTAATGAACCGTTTTTGCATACCGGGTACCATACGCGCTTCCTTTGCACTATATAATACTATTGAAGAAGTGGATTTAATGATGGAGGCATTGATAAAAGCTGTAAGGATATTGAAGTAATTAAATATTTAATATGCCAACAATTTCGATGTTTTTTGGGATTCTTATAAGGATGTTTTTCGGGCCAAAGGAACATAACCCGCCACATATTCATGCTGTATATCAGGGAAAAGAAGCCGTAATAAAAATAATGGATGGAGAACTTTTAAACGGTGAATTACCCTTGAAACAAATGAAGCTCGTTCAAGCCTGGATTGAAATACATAAAGAAGAATTAATAGCTGACTGGACATTATGTCAAAATGGAGAAGAACCTTTCAATATTGAACCTTTAAAATAGCATTTTATGTATAAGTACATAGACATAAAAGATGTTCAACCACAACCCAATTATCAAATCATCTTTACCTATGTAAATGGAGAAAAAAGACAATTTGATATGGGTCCATATCTTAATAGGGGAATATTTAAAGAGTTGAAAAACCCAAAAATGTTTAATACGGTAAAACCCTGTTTTAATAGTGTGTCATGGGCTAATAAAGCCGATATTGACCCCGAAACATTATATGAAGACAGCATCAAAATTGATTGATTGAATGATAGATAGTAATACAATAGAACAAACAGAAGCAGAAATAGTAGAAGAATTTTCTCTTTTTGATAGCTGGGATGATAAGTATGAATATATTATAGATCTGGGCAAGAAACTGGAGCCTTTGCCCGATGCGTTTAAAACCAATGAAAACAAAGTAAAAGGCTGCCAGTCTACCGTATGGCTTGTTGCAGATTATGCGGATGGCAGGATATACTACCGGGCGGAAAGTGATGCTGTAATTGTGAAAGGGCTGATAAGTATGCTGATCCGCGTACTAAGCGGCCACACACCCGATGAAATACTGAATGCCAAAATGGATTTTATTAATAAAATCGGGATGACCAGCCACCTGGCACAAACGCGCTCAAATGGCTTGCTGGCAATGGTGAAACAAATGAAGCATTACGCGCTGGCGTTTAAGGCGAAGATGAGCTGAGGAGTTGTTGCAGGTTACAGGCTACGAGTTGCAGGTTGAAACAAAGTGAAAATCGTTACAATGAAATGAAGAATGATTACATAAAATTAAGTAAACAGATAAACAAATTTACTGACTGGGTCGAAAACAATTGGAACAATTTCGAATCAGAATAACCGGTAACCAGCAACCAGTAACATGAAACAATTAGAAGATAAAGTAATTGAGGTTTTACAAACCATTTTCGACCCCGAGCTGCCCGTAAATATCTACGAGCTGGGATTGATCTATAAAGTGGAAGTGAATGAAGGTGGAAATGTTTTTGTGCTTATGACGCTTACCGCGCCCGGCTGCCCGGCTGCACAATCGCTACCGCTGGAGGTGGATGAAAAAGTGAGGGCCATCGATGGGGTAAACGATGTTTTAGTTACAGTAACCTGGGATCCGCCGTGGAATAAATCGATGATGAGCGAAACTGCGCAATTAGAACTGGGTTTTCTTTAAATAAATTGTACTCCCGAAAATGAAAATTACCGCACAGGAAGAATATGGCTTAAGGGTTTTGATACGCATTGCCTCCTGCAAAGACAGTGAAGGCATGAGCATTCCTCAGTTAAGTGAAACAGAACAACTGAGCCAGCATTATATTGCCAAGCTTACCCGCTTGCTCAGGATGGCGAATCTTATACGCAGTACCCCCGGTAACAAAGGGGGCTATGTTTTGGCCAAATCTTCTTCGGATATCATTATTAAAAATGTGCTCGAGGCCCTGGGCGCCCCCCTTGATAAAGAGTTTACAGATGAAAACGGAGCAGTCATGCGTTTTTGCACTAACTCAGTTGACTGTTCTTCACGTTCATTATGGCAAATGATCCAAATGACGGTAAATAATCTGCTGGAAAAAATCACTTTGCTTGATCTGGTACAGAGAAATGGAGAAGAAAACAAAACAATTTTTGATGCTTTAAGCGGTGAATTTCTGGGGAATGATTATATATTTAATAAATAAATGTATAATATACTTATAATCATTAAAAATATTTTTTGATTTTTTTCAAAAACAGGGTTACTTCTTTGTTTTATAGGTATTAATATTAAAATTATAATTTTAAAAACAAAAAAGACAATCATGAAAAAATTATTCGCAATTGCTTTGATCGCTGCTTCTTTCGCAGCTTGTAACAGTTCTGAAACAAAAACTGAAGAGTCTGCAGCTGCTACTGCTGATTCTTTAAGTACTGAAGTTGCTGCTACTGCTGATTCTGCAAAAGCTACTATCGATTCAGCTGCTGCTACAGTTGATTCAGCTGCTGCTGCTACAGTTGATTCTTTAAAGAAATAAGCAATTAACAATTACTTATAAAAAGCCGGTTGATTTCTTTCAACCGGTTTTTTTATGCTGTTAATCTGTTATAGGTAGTTTTATTATAAAAGTAGTTCCCCTCCCTATTTCCGTATCAAAAGATATCTGGCCGCCCGCTTTTTCTATTATCGTTTTACACATCGCTAACCCAAGGCCTGTGCCCGAACTTTTGGTAGTGAAGTTGGGCGTAAAAATTTTATTCCGCATTTCTTCGCTTATACCCCCGCCATTATCAGTGATGCTGATAATAATGTCCTGCCCCACGATCTGCTCATCAATATTTAAAATACATTTATCGTCACAGGCTTCAATAGCATTGGTAAAGAGATTGGTAAATACCCGGTTCATCTGCGTTTTATCCGCAAAAATATTTATTTCTTTATCCAGTACATTCCAGTGAAATTCAACATCTGGATTTTTACTGTATAGCGCTACGAGGGATTGAATGATGCTGTGCAGGTCAAAAATCTCATTATTGATCTTATCAATATTGGCAAAATGTGAGAAATCCGCAGCAATTTTTGATAAGTGATCAATTTGTTCTACCAATGTTTTAGAAACATTTACCGTAAGCATCTGAACATTGTCATTATTTTCATTAATTGCTTTTTGCAGATACTGCAGGCTAAGCTTCATAGGGGTCAGCGGATTTTTTATTTCATGCGCTACCTGCCGCGCCATCTCGCGCCAGGCCTCCTGCCGTTCGGATTTTGCCAGTGCATCAGCACTTTCCTGCAGCTGGCTTACCATTTTATTATATTCAGTAACCAGGCCGCCAATTTCGTCGTTACGGTGCCACTCTATCATTTCATTTTTCCTCGAAAGATTAATCCGGGTCATCTTTTCACTTATCAGCGTAAATGACCGCGTAATGCGATTAGTTATTAATAAAGCAACAAGACCCGTTGTCAGAAAAATAAAAGCATTAAGGTTTATAAGCGTAACGAGGAAACTGGAAATTTCCTGGTTAAGCTGTTGCTGCGATGTAAAATAAGGAATACTTAAATAGGCGTAAAAAGATCCGTCTTTATTACGCAAAGGCGCATAAATACTGGTATATTTTAAATCGGCCACCATTTCCTTCTGGGTATGTTCAATATGCCTTAGTCTGAACAGGTAATAATAGGCACGCGGATCAATCTGTGTGCTTAACACACCTTTGCTGTACACATCAGGCAAACTGCTGGCCAGCAACCGGCCGGTAACATCATATATATTAGCATCCACCCCCTGGATGTCTGATACGCGGCGCATCATTTCTTCAAGCTGATTGGAAAGTACCGTATCTCTTTTGATCCGCAAATCATAAATAAGGGAACCCAGTTCTTTATGTGATTGCATTTCGTTGAGCATAATACTCATCGTTCGTCCCAACCGTTCCGAGTTTGAATCATCAAATCTTTGTGTAAAAAACGATATGGTTGCAATCCCGATCACTACAAACGATAGAACTGTAATTAAAATGAAAGTGCTGTGGATCTGCCCCCTTATGCTGGACGATATAAGGACTTTTCTTTTATAAAACCGCTTGGTTAATATAAGGCCGATAAAGTTTGATACCAGCTGGATTAAGGCTACCAGGAATAAAAACGTGCAAAAAATGTAAGAAAAAAGTGTGATGGTTTCTAATACATTTTCCGTTTTGCGGGTCATTACCACAATAATATTATCTGTTGCCCGGTACCATAACTCGTTGTACCCATTATTATCTCTTAATTCATATCGCTGCTTTGGCAGCTGGTCCGGCAACAGATTGGAGGTAAACGGATACTTTTTGGATGAGGCTACCATTAGCTTATTGGAATAGATCGCATAATTATAAACCGTAGAGTTTGAAAACTCCCATTCCTTTTTCTGCCTGAATAACTCCGGGCTAAGTGTGGCGCCGGAGAATTTTTTGGGCTGCGATACAATACACACGGTGCCCAGCAAACTGTCTTTATCGTTCCTGATCTGCCTGTAGGTAATATAAGCAAACCGGTCATAAGCAGGTTCAAATGAATATAAATCGGGCAATCCCGTAGGATTGGATTGCCGGAAAACGATGGTGTTCAGCGATTCGAGTGAAAGATTAGCCGGATTAAATAAAGGTTTGCCTGTACTGTCATAAAGATAAAGCGCGCCAGAGTAGTCGCTCACATAACGGAAATAATTATTGGAGAGGATACTATCCCGCAAATATTTATTTTGTACGGAATCATATAACCGGAAAAAATTGTCTTCGAAAAAATCGTTATCCAAATAACTGTTTGCGATATTCATCAGCCGTTCTGTTGCAGGATCTGATTGAGTGGCCAGCTTTTCTACATACAGTTTTCGCTGCGCCAGCTCCACTTTACTGGTTTCCGATAGCATCAGGATGGAAATGCTGACAGAGAAAATAAAGATCCGTACTACAATACCCGAAATATTAAACCGGATCAGCTTATTAATGTTCTCTTCATTTTGAAAAAGAAAGGTATACAGCAATAGCCATAACAGGCCGAAAATATATAATGTTGTTAATAAGGGCGCTGCAAATGTACCGATGTAAAGCAAACCGGTACCGGCAATTATAAAGTATATCCAATAAGCCTGCTGATCGAATATAGGGAAAATATAGTTATATAAAATTCTTGAGAAGTAGTAAAACCCAAGCGATAAAAATGCCAGTATAATAAAGCCAACAGCCGTATAAATATTTAAACTGAAAAAATTCGTTACATCGAATGACAATTTGGAGTCCGTAATGATACTTCGTGTAATAGCAATAACGGTGAACGTTAATAATATCAGCAATACAATAAGAAATACGCCCCATGATTTCTTATTTCTGTATTTTATGTTACGATCGGGCCGTGGTTCGGCCAGGGTACGGTTCCATATAAATACACCACACCAGCAAAAAAGCCAGCTGTTTATCAGTAAATCCCCTAATGTTGGGAGCAGGAAATTGGAACCATATATTTCAGGATTGAATAACTCAAAATTATGGGATTTGATCTCTCCGGAAAATGCATACAGTACAATCCGGAATCCTAACATACAGCAGACGAACAATAAAATATCATTTAACCTGGTACGCCTGATTACGTTTTTATAGCATAAGAGGTATAATGAAAAGAAAATAAAAAAGAGGCTTATAATTCTCATCACCACGGAAGGCACAGAATCGTTTCCAATGGTGGTATTGGGTTTTTCTTTCAGATAAAATAACGTTTTCCCTGATAAAGATTTAACTTCAAATGCAGTAGGTTTCAGGCTGATATCTGCCTTTTTATCGAGCCTGTTATTTAAAGGGAATGACTGATTGAGAAATTCGCTGATAACATGATACTCAGCTTCAATTAAAATGGCATAATAGGAAACCGCATTTGCATAACCAGGAAGCGTTTTTTTCTTAATATAGTACCAGCCATTAGACAAGTGAACAAACTGTTCTTCTTTATCATCTTCAAGTATATTATCCGGAATAATAATATGCGAAGTACTCCAGAAACGCAGGTATTGGGAATTACCGAGCAGTTTGTATAAGTACAAACTATAGGGCTTATTATAGAGAAGTGTAACATCGTCGAGCGTTTCCCTGGCCGTTGCAAGCCGTTTTACCAGCGCGGTATCATTATATAACCCTTCTGCATCTCTCTGCTGTTTCTGTATTTGTCTTTCAAACTCCTTAACCTGGTATTGTAACGAATTTTCCCTTACCGGTATATTTTTGAAAACAAATGACAGGATAAAAAAGGTTACCGATACCCCCAATAGTGTAATCTCAAAGAAGTTCTTATTTCTGTAAAAAGCGCGCATGCTATTCTTTAGAAGCTTTTACATTATTCCAAAGCACGTCCATTTCGGATAAGGTCATATCATTCAATTTTTTTCCTTCTCTTTCGGCTATTGTTTCCATTTTCATAAACCTGCTTTTGAATTTCCGGTTTGTGCTCTCCAAAGCTGCATCAGCATCTATATTCAGAAAACGTGCGTAATTAATAACAGAAAATAATACATCGCCCAGCTCCTCCTCCTGCTGCGCCGGCGAACCCGTTGCCACAGCAGCTTTCAGCTCGTTCAGCTCCTCATCTATCTTATTCCATACCTCTTCTTTATTATCCCATTCGAACCCAATTTGTTTAGCTTTTTCCTGCAAACGCATGGCTTTAAGCACACTTGGTAACGATACGGGCACACCGCTCAGCACTGATCTTTTGCCTTCTTTCAGTTTCAGTTTTTCCCAGTTTTTCTTCACCTCCTCTTCGCCTTTTACTTCTAATAAACCTTCAGGCTGATCTTCGGGAGGATACACATGGGGATGCCGCTTTATAAGCTTCTCACATATACCGGTTATGACATCACTGATCGTAAATTGTTTTTTTTCGGCAGCTATTTTTGAATAAAAAACCAAATGGAGCATTATATCTCCCAGCTCTTCTTTTATATTACTCCAATCCTCAAGCGAAATGGCATCAGCTAATTCATACGTTTCTTCCAGTGTCATTTGCCGCAATGAATGAATGGTCTGCTTTTGATCCCAGGGGCATTTTTCACGTAAGGTCTCCAAAATAGTCACCAGCCTTTCAAACTCTTGTTGTGCCATTTCTTAATGAATTATAGAACAGATAATAATTAATACGGGCAATAAATCCAAGCAAAAATTGTGCAATAAATCGGCCTGTGTAAAGATGCAGCCGGAGGGCGGTTAACCGGCCTTATTTCTTTTATCAAAGAAATTATGAAAAAAAAGCAACTGGTAAGCAACTGCGTTCTCCCAGTATGGCCAGGTATGTGCACCCGGGCGTATTATATAATCATGTGGAATATTTCTGAGTAACAGTTGCTGATGAAGCTCTTCATTTACTTTATAAAAAAAATCTTCGGTACCGCAGTCGATAATAATGCTTAATGTGTTGGGTTCAATAAGATGCAGCATATTTACTATCGTATTTTTCTCCCACCTTTCGGGGTATTCGGCATATTTGCCTAACCGTTTTGCCATATCCCAGTTATCAGGAAACGGGCGAATATCAACACCCCCGCTCATACTGCCGCAAGCGCCAAAAACATCGGGGTGTTTTATAGCCAGGTATAAAGCGCCATGCCCACCCATACTTAATCCTGCAATGGCCCGCCCCCGGGGGCTTTTAACAGTTGTAAATGTTTTATCTACCCATTCTACCAGTTCTCCGGATACATACGTCTCATATTTAAACGATGGATCGACCGGGCTATCCCAGTACCAGCTGCCATAACCTCCATCGGGGCAAACAATTATTTCGTTATAAATATCAGGCGCTTCCTGTACGGCGGCGGCCTTGGCCCAGTTTGCATAGTTGCCACTATAGCCATGCAAAAGGTACACTACCGGGTACAATTTATTTTTATCGTAGCTATCCGGCAACAACACTACTGTTTTTACCTTTTTATTCATAGCCCGGCTATAGACTTCTGCAGTATCTACCTTTGCAGCAAAAGCTGTGGTACAACACCATGCCACTAAAACAAAAGATAAAAATTTACGCCACATCAGTTTTTTATTTTTGAAATATTAATAAAACAAATATTTTAACTGCCTTCCTGTATGATTACAGATTAATAATATCCGCAGCTACTGTTCTGGCTTCCGCATCACTGTTAAAATAATCTTCCAAAGCGGGCTTTTCTATAAAGGGGATATCATTTATCACTTTTTCAATTACATCTGTCATTTCGAGAAAGCCAATGCGGTTTTTCAGAAAAGCATATACAGCTACTTCATTTGCCGCATTCATAACACAGGCCCTATTGCCGCCTTTGTGTAAAGCATCAATGGCTAAAGCAAGGTTCTGGAAAGTGCGCAGGTCCGGTTCTTCAAAAGTTAAGTTACTGAACTTTTTAAAACTAAACCGCGGATAATCGTTCGGTATCCTGAAGGGAAATGCCAGTGCGTATTGAATAGGCAAACGCATATCGGCCACTCCCAGCTGCGCTTTCAGGCTGCCATCCTCAAACTGCACTACACTATGTATAGCACTTTGCGGGTGAATTAACACCTCAATCTGGTCCGGCTGCAAATTAAAAAGCCATTTCGCTTCTATCATTTCCAAACCTTTGTTCATCAGCGTTGCCGAATCAACCGAAATCTTTGCACCCATTTGCCAGTTAGGATGCTGGAGCGCATGTTCCCGTTTTACATTCACTAAAAAATTAGGTTTCCTTCCTAAAAATGGTCCGCCCGACGCTGTCAGGTATACTTTTTCGATCTTATTTCTCGATTCGCCTACAAGACATTGGAAAATGGCTGAATGTTCAGAGTCCACGGGAATAATTGGCACTTCATTCTCTACGGCCATATTCATTACAATATCCCCGGCCACTACCAGGGTTTCTTTATTAGCCAACGCTATGGCTTTTCCGTTCTCAATTGCTTTTAACGTGGGTTTTAAACCCGCAAAACCCACAATGGCCGCCAACATCATGTCGTAACAATCCATTCCGGCAACTTCTTCCACTGCATTTTCACCGGCAAATACTTTAATGTCCGTTCCGGACAAGGCTTCTTTCACCTTTCCGTAATAAGTTTCATTACTTATTACAACAATATTGGGGTCATATTTTAAAGCCTGTTCTACGAGTTGTTCATAATTATTATTTGCTGTCAGTATCTCAACTGAAAATTTATCCGGATTGTGTTGTATCACTTCCAGGGCCTGCCGGCCAATAGATCCTGTTGAACCAAAAATTCCTATTCTTTTCATCATCGTATTATTCAACGTCAAACCACCCTTCGACAAGCTCAGGGTGATATACATTATTTAATTGGCATGACACTATCTTTAATTTTGCTGCGCCCATTTTACCAGGCTGTCGGCAATTTTCCTGTCATTGCTTAAACGGGGTACTTTATTTTGTCCGCCTAATTTTCCGATCGACTTCATATAGTCAATAAATCCATTCTTCCTGATAGGAACGATCTTCAGCGTCTGTAAAATATTTCCCGCAATCAGGTCATCGTAATATACATTTTTTTCCCGCAGGTAGGTATCCACTTTCCTCGAAAATCCATTAATATCCCCCGGTGCATTATCAAATTCGATAAACCATTCATGATAACTTTTACCCTGACCTTCGCTTACATAAGGCGCCACTGTAAATTCTGTAATATGCACATTTTCTTCCCGGGCGGCTTTCAGCAGGCTATGCTCCACTTCTTCCCCTATTACATGCTCCCCAAACGCCGAAATAAAATGCTTGGTACGGCCGGTAACAATAAGCCTGTACGGCTCTGTTGATACAAATTTTACCATATCCCCTATATCATATCCCCATAAACCTGCATTACTATTAATAATCAAGGAATAATTTACACCCGGTTCCACATCTTTTAAGCAGATCCTTTTGGGATTTTCTTTTCCGATCTCCGCTTCGGGGATAAATTCAAAAAAGATCCCGCTATCAGTATTTAACAGTAACCCCGGTGCTGCCTGGGTATCCTGGAACGCTAAAAAGCCTTCAGACGCCGGAAAAGTTTCAATACCATCTACCTTCCGGCCGATGCTTTGCAACAGCTTTGCCCTGTAAGGCTCAAAATTTACACCGCCATACACCATAACCGAAAAGTCGGGAAATATTTCCCCCACCGGTTTGCCGGTACGCTTTATTAATTCATCAAAATACATTTGTACCCATGGTGGTATGCCACTGATGAGGGTCATATTCTGATTGATCGTTTCATCCACTATTTTATTGAGTTTCGTTTCCCAATCCTCAATACAATTTGTTTCGTAATCGGGTAATTGGTTCCTACGCAAATACCGGGGCACATGATGGTTCACTATACCGCTCAGCCTGCCGGTCGGAATGCCGGCAATACGTTCTAACTCAGGTGAGCCGCTTAAAAATATCAATTTGCCATCGGCGAATTGCGTATTTCCCGTTTCGGCCATATAACACAATAATGCATTCCGTGCGGAGTTAATATGGTTATCGATAGAATCCCTGGTAATAGGTATATATTTTGTACCGCTGGTAGTGCCCGATGTTTTAGCGAAATAAACAGGCTGCCCTTTCCATAATACATTATGCTTCCCCTCCTTAATAAGACGGATATATGGCGCAAACGCTTCATAATCCCTTACAGGCACCGCAGCAGCAAATTCTTCGTAACCGGCCACTTCATTAAACCGGTGGTCTCTGCCAAACTGGGTATTTTTTCCTGTTTTTACCAGGCCTTTCATGATATTCTCCTGATCTGCCACCGCAGTCAGCATACTTTTTTTTATATTTTTAGATACAATTGAAGCGAAAGGCTTTGCTAAAAAAGACTTGATTTTCATTAACTTATAAAATTTTTCCCAAAAAAGGAAGAATCAAATTTAAGCAAATATAACAGGCTAAAGCCACTACCCCCGATGTATTTACATAAAGTTTAAATTTCTTCTTGCAAAATCAAAAATAATATTTACCTTTGCCGCCTAATTTTTATAAGATGATAGCAGTAATCAAGGTAGCAGGCCAACAATATAAAGTAGAAAAAGATCAGACTTTATTTGTTCCGCATATTGAAGGTAAAGCAGGCGATACCGTAAGTTTAGATGTTTTGTTTGTGCATGCTGGTGGTCAGCTTTCAGTTGGTGCTGACAGCAAGGCAACAGTTAGTGCTGAAATTGTAGATCATGTTAAGGGAGATACAGTTATCGCTTACAAAACCAAAAGAAGAAAAGGTTTCCACAAAAAGAAAGGACACCGTACTGCATATACCAAAATTAAAGTAACAGGAATCGCTTAATTTTTTTTGGTACCCCTTTTTAATAATTTAATAATAAAAATATTCAACAATGGCACATAAGAAAGGCGAAGGTAGTGTAAAAAACGGTCGCGACTCGGAAAGCAAAAGATTAGGTGTTAAAATATTTGGCGGACAGCCCGCTGCTGCAGGTAATGTAATTGTACGCCAGCGTGGTACCGTATATCATGCCGGTAATAATGTGGGCGTTGGTAAGGACTTTACTTTATTTGCGTTGGCTGATGGTGTAGTGGAATTTAGGAAAGGCAGAAAAAACAGAACTTTTGTATCTGTTGCCGAAGTGGCTGAAGCTTAAGTTTTTTGAAAATAGTTATTAAGGGTCGTCTCAAAATTGATTGGGTCGGCCCTTTTCTTTTGGCGCCCTGCCCTAAATATATCCCGAGATTTACCCATTTCAGATCACCTGGAAACCATAAGCATAAGGATCCTCTTCCTTATCAATCCATATAGAATTATGCCCGTAAATTCTTGCCCACCCTTCAATAGACGGCCGGATTGCCCTATTTCCCGCTATTCCAAAAGCATTGGAAATCTCCTCTTCTATCCTGCCAATAAACTTACTGCCGATAATGCTTTCATGAATAAACGCATCTCCTTTTCTCAATTTTCCTTTTGCATACCATTGTGCCATACGGGCAGAGGTACCGGTGCCACACGGGCTCCTGTCAATTGCTTTATCGCCGTAAAACACAGCATTGCGTGCCGTAGCCGTCTCATCTAAAACAGCACCCGTCCACAAAACGTGAGAACAACCTTTTATTGTGCTGTCCTCAGGGTGTACAAATTCGTATTCCTGATTGATATTTTTCCTAAGTTCCCGGGCCCAGGCTATTAGTTTATCAGCACTGTAATGTTCTATTCCTTTAAAATTCTTTTGCTTATCCACGATAGCATAAAAGTTACCACCGTAAGCCACGTCAACCACCAGTTCGCCCAGCTCCGGGCATTCAACTGTTAATTCAGCTGAATGCAAAAATGCAGGAACATTAGTGAGCTTTACACTTTTTACTTTATTGTCCTGCTGCTTATACTCGATCATCACTAATCCGGCAGGTGCTTCCATACGAACCACACCGGGCGTTTTAGGTTTAATTAACCCTTCCTCGATAGCGATCGTTATAGTTCCTATTGTTCCATGCCCGCACATAGGCAGGCACCCGCTGGTTTCAATAAATAAAACAGCAACATCATTGGCAGGATCGTGAGGCGGGTACAAAATGCTGCCGCTCATCATGTCATGGCCCCGGGGCTCAAACATTAAGCCGGTGCGTATCCAGTCGTATTCCCGTAAAAAATGCTGGCGCTTTTCACTCATATTGCTGCCCTGTAAATCGGGGCCGCCCTTCTTCACAAGCCTTACAGGATTGCCACAAGTGTGCGCATCAATACAGTCAAAAATATATTTCATTTTAAAGTTGACAGGTTAAAAACAGGGTACGCGTCTTTGCTCATTATACCGATAATCAGATTATTTGATCGCTTCTTTTGATAATACATCATTCACCGTGCGCCAGATGCCCAACGGATTTTCATTTTTAAGTTCCTGAGGCAGTAAATCATTACTCCAATTCTGAAAAGCCACAGGTCGCACAAATCGCCTGATAGCATCGGCGCCTACAGATGAAAACCTGGAATCTGTAGTTGCCGGGAACGGCCCGCCGTGCTGCATGCTCAGGCAAACTTCCACTCCTGTTGGCACGCCGTTCAAAATAAAGCGGCCGCATAAATCCTGCACCGCGTTTACCAATTCATCATTTTCTTTCACCTCTTCATCGGTTGCCATTAAGGTGGCTGTTAATTGCCCTTCCAGGTGCCGGGCAACCTCAGTCATCTGATCTACATCTTTACATTTAATGATTAAAGAATAGGGGCCAAATACTTCCTGGTGCAATACCGGGTTTTTTATAAAAGTTTCGGCACCGGCAACGGCAATAGTGGGCACGCCCTGGTTTTCTTTTGCTTCAATTTCTGAAACAGCAATAGTGGTTACTCCATATTGCGCAATTGCTTCTTCCCGCTTTGTAATATAATTTTTGCTGATGCCTTCGTGCAGCATAGTAGCCGGGGCAATGGTTTTTATTGCAGCAGCTAAAGTATCCATAAACAGATCCAGGCCGGCACTTTCGACACCTATCAGCAAACCGGGATTGGTGCAGAATTGTCCAACGCCTAACGTGACAGATCCTGCATATTGCTTTGCAATACCTGTTGCATCTTCCTGCATTTTTCCCGGCAATAAAAATACAGGATTAATGCTGCTCATCTCTGCAAATACAGGTATGGGGTCTTTACGGTTATTGGCCCAGTCGAACAATTGTTTACCTCCTGTAAAAGAACCGGTAAACCCAACTGCCTTCGTATAAGGATGCGCTATCAGCGCCTCTCCTACTGCAAATGCTTTACCATGAATATGTGCAAACACTCCTTCGGGTAAATTGCAACCGGCAACAGCTTTTTTAATTGCCGATGCTACCAGTTCACTGGTTTGAGCATGCGCGGGATGTGCTTTTACAATAACCGGGCAGCCGGCTGCAAACGCGCTTGCCGTATCGCCACCAGCTGTAGAATATGCAAATGGAAAATTGGCCGCTCCAAAGACAACCACCGGCCCTAATGGCACCAGCATTTTCCTGATATCGGGTTTAGGAGGTGTTTTTGCCGCATCTGCAATATCAATACGCGCTTCCAGCCAGTCGCCCCTTTCACATGCCGCAGCATAGGCATTGAGCTGGAACAGGGTTCTCGCCCGCTCTCCTCTTAGCCTCGCTTCCGGTAAATTGGTTTCTGCGCCTGCTGTTTTTATCAGTTCATCGCCTAATGCATCAATATGGCTGGCAACCGCACGCATGAAAGCCGCTCTTTCTTTTAATGAAATTTTTCTATAAACATGAAAAGCGCTCCGGGCGCTTTTCATTATTTCACTTATCTGTTGTAATGTAGCATCCTGAAACATCTTTATTGGGTTTTAATTTATATCTGCAAGTGTAATCATTTTAACCAACTCTTTTTATTAAAGAATATGCGACACATCAGGACGGGTAGCAATGCCATCATTAATGAGCTTAAGAATTCTTTCACGCTCTTCGCCCACCAGTGTTAAACGGGGTGCACGCACATATTCGCTGCCAATACCTGCCTGTTGCTCTGCCAGTTTTATATACTGCACCAGTTTTACATGTATATCCAGCTCCAGTAATGGCAGGAACCAACGATAAATTGCAATCGCTTCGGCAAGTTTACCGGCTTTTATTAATTTATACAATGCCACTGTTTCCGCAGGGAAAGCACAAACCAACCCGGCTACCAATCCATCTGCACCCGCAACCAGCTCTTCCAGTGTAAGCGTATCCACACCGCAAAGAATGGCATACCGGTCTCCAAACCTGTTTTTCATACGCGTTACATTAGAAACATCGCGCGTGCTCTCTTTAACTGCTGTAATATTACTGCATGCTGTTAATTCTTCAAATGCATCGAGGGTAACCAGCGTTTTATAATCCACCGGATTATTATAGATCATAATTGGAAGGTCGGTACTATCAGCTACTGTTTTAAAATAAGTAACCAGTTCCCTGTGATCGGGTACATAACGCATGGGAGGAAGCATCATTAATCCATCTACTCCCCATTTTCTCCCCAGCTCGGCCTGCTCTAAGGCTAACCGGGTGCTGCCCTCTGCTATATTTAAAATTACCGGGATCTTACCCTTTATTTTTTCAATTGCAAACTTTATCAGCTGCTCTTTTTCATCCGTTGCAAGCACACTGGCTTCGCCCAACGTACCACCAAGGATGATTCCTTCAATGCCTGCGTTCAGCTGTGCTTCCAGATTTTTCTCAAACAAAGGAAAATCCAATTGGTCGTCCTTTGTAAATTTTGTTGTCAGCGCAGGCATTACACCTTTCCATTGAAATAACATATTTTTATTTTTTGAGCAAAAATAAAAATACCCGGGGCTTTAAAATAGTTATAAATTATCCATCCATACCTGAATATTAACTTTGCCGGGCGTTCTTGAAAAATCACTTTTTTACACCTTGCGGAGTATAAGATTTTACTCTATCACTCCCAATTCTGCAATAACCGGCTGTTTGCCCTGTACCCATCTCTTTGCTACAAAACGGAAATAACGGGCTTTTACAGGCTGTTTCAAATATACCGACTGAAGAATGGGGTTGTTGACGATATTGGAGAACTCACCAGAGGCGGCTTCCTTCCAGTTATGGCCATCTGTACTATAATAAAATGTGTACTGATCGACGATCCCGTCTTTATCGTGTTGAGGAGGTAAATAGGTAAATGCCCTGATTAATTTTTCCGTTCCCATATCCACATCCAGTGCCGGTTGATTTGCATCTGCTGCTGTCCAAACTGTTTCAATGTTATTATCAATGGCATAGTTATCCGCACTTTTTAAAGTGCGCCATTGTGCTTTAGATGCACCATTACCATCCTTCACCTGAGCCGCCTTGTTCATCACTGCTTCCGGCTCGGCAAATAATCCAAAATCGCTTAACGCAATGCATACCGGCGCATACACTCTAAGCCTTAATTTGGAAGCGGTGGTGTACTGAGGCAATCTTATCAACCGATTGCCGCCAATACTGGTAGCTGATGCCAGTTGCTTCCAGTTTCCTTTTTGCCATATATCCACGCCAACGCTGTCTATGCGCTGCCCCAGTTTAATATTTTCACGTAAACGGATTACATTAAACTTCACGGGCTTTTTAAAATCAAAAACGACCTGTGGCTTCTTAACATTATCTGCCGTAGCCCAGCAGGAGTAGCGATCATCATCTATTAATTTTTGGGGAGAAAATTTTTGACCCCGGACATTAGAAGCTGTTATATGTGCTGCCAATTTTGCAAGATTGCCGGCAAACGTTTGGCCAAGCAAATCCCCGAAAGTTTTAAGTACGTTCACATCTTCATCCGAAAGTATTCCTTCGGGCGTGGGCGATATGCCCAGATCAAGACAGCCACCGTGCCCCACACTCGAATAATAGATATCGAGCAGTTGGGAGGCGGTTTTTGTTTTACCATCCTGTTCAGCATGATAAAACCAACCGGGCCGCATGGGCACATCACATTCGGCGGGTATCCAATACCGGCCATTACGGGTACCTGTTTGCAGCTCGGACGACCTGGAATTTCCGGGCGAAGGTGTTGTACCGGCGGTTTCGGGAACCGGCGTAATAGTTGCCCAACTGGTGGCGGCTGCCGCACCCCGCTCATTACCTACCCAGCGGATATCGGGGCCTACATCGCTGAAAATATTAGCAGTGGGCTGTTTCGTTCTTACTTTCTCCCATATTTTTTCAAAGCCGTAATACGTACTCCGGTCGATCATCCTTTTTTCCTTTGCACCGCCAAAATAACCATCGCCCCCATTTGCGCCATCAAAAAAAACAGTAAACAGCGGGCCATAATTAGTGTACAATTCGTCGAGCTGTTTATAAAACACCTGCGACACATACTCAGGCTTACCATATAAAGAACTGTTTCGATCCCAGGGAGAGCAATAAATACCCATTTTTAACCCCGCATCCAGGCAAGCCTGCTGCATTTCCTTCACCAGGTCGCCTTCGCCATTACGAAATGGCGATGCGGTAATGTTATAAGAAGTTGTTGCCGTAGGCCAAAGACAAAAGCCATCGTGATGTTTTGCCACAACAGTCAATCCTTTAAAACCGCCGGCTTTAACAGCCTGCACGATCTGGTTCGCATTAAATTTTGGAGGATTAAAAATAGCCGGATCGGCGTCACCATAGCCCCACTCTTTATTTTGAAAAGTGGTAGGGGTAAAATGCATTAAAGCATACATTTCCATTTCCTGCCATTGCAACTGGCGTTCGGATGGTAATACTCCATAAGGCATCGGTGCCGTTTGAGCAAATAAAACAGCCGGCAACCCCAGCTGCAGCAAAAGCAATTTCAATTTCATTCGTATTTTTTTTTTGTTTGCTGCTGTTGCAGCATTTTTTTAGCCGAATGCCTGCCTCGCCGGCAGGCTGCCCTGTATGCAAATCCCGATAGCTATTGAGATGACATAGAGGTTTCATGCAGCAATATACAATTGAACTTTCAAAAGCAATATAATTATAATGCGCAAGGGATAAATTTAGTGAATAATGTTTCTTTGTCGGACCTCACCCGCTACGGCGGGCAGGCTCCCCGGCCCCTCTTCCGCCACGGCGGACACAGCCGGAGCGGGGAGCTAAAACCGAATAACACTAAATCACTTTTTTACACCTTGCGGAGTATAAATTGCCGGCAGCAATAAACAATTTTCAATAATCATTTTTTGGAACAGTTAACGCTGAGCATTGATCTGTTAAACATTGCTTATTGAGTGTTAAAGATGTGTGCGTCCGACCGGGGAACTATTTTAGTTTGAACACTTCACTGCCCGCCAGCAAAAAGCATCCCAGTCCATAATCTTCAAAATCGGGAACGCTGGTGTACGTTACAGGCTGACCATCCTTAGGCTCTTTTCCTGTTCCCTGTACATATCCCAAAAAACCATTTTTGTGCAAAGCGTCCTTCACAATAGCGTTCCATGCTTTGGTTAAAGCAGGCGTATATGTATTTTTGTCAAGGAATCCTTTTCTTACCCCCCAGGCAAATCCATAGATGAACAAAGAGGAACCGGAGATTTCTTTTCCGCCAAAATGGCTGGGGTCATGCAGGCTTGCCGTCCAAAGCCCGTCGGGTTGCTGAATTTTAAGTAAAGCCGCACACATATCTTTAAAATCACCAATGTACTCGCTCCTGTGCTGATCGGACTCCGGAAGTTCTTCCAGCACTCTTACCAGGGCTGCCAATACCCAGCCATTCCCCCGGCTCCAGTAACAATCCTGTCCATTGGGTTCTTTATACGGAGGTACAAAATCTTTATCACGCCACCACAAATGATCTTCCCGGTTATACAGCCCGTTTTCGCCATGTTTGTTTTTTGTATAGCTGTATATGGCATACATCTTATCAAAGTATTTCTTATCATTATACAATACTCCCAATTTGGTAAAAACGGGCATCCCCATTTGTATGGCATCTATCCAGCTCCAATCGTCGTCTTTACCACTTGCTATCACATTATCCATACAGGTTTTTATATCCCTTGTGCGATTTTCTTTTTTATCGATCCTGTAAAGATCTATATACGTCTGGCCACAACATTGGTTATCGGCATTTTTAGTGGTCACGCCGCCACGCAGGCCCCATTGGTGTTTCCCGCCCCAATCAACCGCATAATCGTAATATTTTTTTTGCGGGTCAACCGCATACAATGCCATCAATCCTTCATAATAAACCGCTCTCGTCCATATATTACTGGGCCGCTCAATATTGGTAAAGATAGGTTTACCAGGGTCGGGCCATTTGTTCATAAAATACTGGTTGGCGAGGCGCATGCTATTAATGATGCCCTTTGGGGAGGGTAGTTTTTGCGCAGTTGTTTCTACGGCAAATACTAAAAATGAAATAACAATAATCAGTAATTTATTTACGCTCATGGCAAGAATTTTTAATTATGGAGGCAATATTAAATCAAATATCATCGCAGATCATCCTGTAGTATCCTGACAGGTAGCGGTTCAAGAGGTTCGAGGTTCATAGCCTGGATAACTCGCTATTCATGTCTCCAAAACCAATGCCCAATGTGCATGCTTCAAATTGATCATTGAACAATGAACTACTGACTTCCTACTTTTCCGGCTGGATTTGATGCAAAGAATGCAACCGATGCCGTCCACCGTTAGAAATAAACTGATGAATAAAGATAACTGGTATTTACCTTTTAAATGGTAATTTGCCGCATAAGCCCTCTAATCCAAAAAATAAAATAATTAATGCATATAGCTAAAAAAGTAAATTATAGCAGTTATAGTACAAAACTATTGCCCCTCATACTATGCTTATTTTCGGCCGGCATCACCTACAGCCAGCAAACAAAGATCAACCGCAAAGCGCTTGTGGAACGGCATACAGTTAGTGTTACCAAAGCCGATACATTATCATCGCTGTCTGTAGGAAATGGCTCATTTGCTTTTACAGTAGATGTAACCGGTCTGCAATCTTTTCCCGAGGCCTATGAGAAAGGCGTTCCGCTTGGCACGCAAAGTGAGTGGGGCTGGCATGCTTTTCCCAATACCGATCATTACAAATTTGAAGACGCTCTTAAAATCTACCACCTCAATGGAAAAGATATTCCTTATGCCGTGCAAAATAGCAGCGGCCCCGGGATAAAGAAAAGAACTGCAGATTATTTCAGGCAAAATGTACACCGGCTGCAGCTGGGCAATATAGGGCTGGAGATATTAAAGAGCGATGGAAGCCTCGCCTCTATAAACGACATCCGCCATATAGATCAGCAGCTAAATATGTGGACGGGCGAAATCACTTCCTCATTCACGGTTGAAAATATCCCCGTATCTGTTATCACTTACGGGCACCAGCAACAGGATGCGATCGCTGCAAAAATTGTATCGCCATTAATCAGGCAAAAAAGATTGAATGTGCGCATACACCTCCCCTACCCTACAGGCAACTGGTCCGACATGGGAAACAACTGGAACGATGAAGATAAACACAGCTCCTCCATTCTTGCTCAAACCGGAACCACTGCGCTCATTAAACATAGCCTGGATACCACAACTTACTATATAGCCGCTCTGTGGAAAGGGAATGCAGCCATCAATAAAAAACAGCAGCACTATTATTTATTACAACCAACAGGTTCGGATGATTTCGAGTTTACGGTGCGCTTCGAACAATACAGGAATGAAACACCTGTCCCCTCATTTACGGCAACAGCATTGAATAGTAAACAACAATGGCTAAGATTCTGGAACAGTGGCGGCGCCATTGATTTTTCAGGAAGCACAGATCCGAGAGCAAAGGAGCTGGAAAGAAGGATCGTTTTATCACAATACCTCACAAAAATTCAATGCGCGGGTAACAATCCTCCGCAGGAGACCGGGCTCACCTATAACAGCTGGTATGGCAAACCGCATATTGAAATGCACTGGTGGCATGGCATTCACTTTGCATTATGGGGCCGGCCGGAACTATTAGAAAAAAGTTTATCGTGGTATGTACGAAACGCGGCAGGGGCAAGGGCTATAGCGCAGCGGCAGGGTTATGATGGTTTGCGCTGGCAAAAAATGACCGATAATGAAGGCAGGGAAAGCCCCTCATCCATTGGCGCGCTGCTGATATGGCAGGAACCGCATTTTATCTATTATGCTGAATTGATGTACAGGGCAAAAGCATCAAAAGAATTGCTGAATAAGTATAAAGATCTTGTATTTGGCACAGCAGATTTTATGGCGGACTTCGCTTACTACGATTCAACAAAACATAAATATATTTTGGGCAAAGGCGTAATACCTGCACAGGAACGTTTTAAAGCCGAAGACACATACAATCCCACTTACGAGCTGGTTTACTGGCACTGGGCGCTTGAGACGGCACAAAAATGGCGGGAACGATCAGGTTTACCCCGTAATAAAAAATGGGATGCCGTCCTGAATGATTTATCCCCTTTGCCCGTGCAGGATAATAAATATTTATTTACAGAAAGTGCAACAGACTCCTATACCAATCCCGAATACAAAACCGACCATCCATCAGTATTCGGTGCATTAGGTATGATGCCCGGGACGCCATTGGTTAATGACCAGATCATGCAAAACACTTTCAACTGGATATGGCATAACTGGAGCTGGAAAGATACCTGGGGCTGGGATTTTCCCATGACAGCGATGACGGCTACACGGCTGGGCATGCCCGATAAAGCAATCGACGCATTGCTAATGCCCATACAAACCAATACTTATTTACCCAATGGCCATAATTACCAGGAAGGCCGTTTAACAATTTATCTTCCGGGTAATGGTGGTCTGCTTGCAGCTATAGCGATGATGTGCGGCGGCTACGACCAGGCAACAGGCATTTTGCCCGGCATTACTCAAAATGGCAAATGGAAAGTAAAAGTGGAAGGATTACAAAAAATGCCGTAATTTTTTTTTCGGTAATAAAACATTCATAATCAATTTTTTTTATTTGCAAAAAAGATCCCGCAAACGTTTGCGCAGGATGGCGCAGGATGCCGGACGCCTTTCATCATAGTACTTTAGACCTTGTAACAAAAAACACAAGGCCATATGATAGTAAGATCATGTCAGCGATGCTGCATTGTAATAATCGCAGCTTTACTTTTCTCCTTTACAAATTTATTCGCGCAAAACCCCGTTACCGTTACGGGTAAAATTACCGATAACAGCGGCCAGGCAGTTGAAGGCGCTACTATCCAGGTAAAAGGCACACAAACATTTACGCAATCCGGCAAAGACGGAAATTTCCAGATCAATGTACCAGCGGCCACTTCGGTTTTATTGATCACCAACGTGGGTTACGAGGACCAGCAGGTAACAGCAGGCACGCAAACAAAATTAGCGATATCCTTAAGGCCGAACAGTAACTCAATGAACGAAGTAGTAGTAATTGGTTATGGCACTGCCCGGCGAAAAGATGTAACAGGCGCTGTTACTTCTATGTCGGGTAAAGGCATTGAAGAAAAGCCCATCACCCGGGTCGACCAGGCAATGATCGGCCAGATGGCCGGCGTACAGGTAGTGCAGCAAACCGGTATGCCGGGACAGGGCCTCAGTATCGTTGTGAGGGGAACCGGTTCTATCTCCAGCGGTACCGAACCTTTGTATGTGGTAGATGGTTTTCCGTTGGATGTTGTAGCCAAGAACTCCGCAGGAGGGTTTACCTCCAACCCGTTGGACAACCTGAATCCCGACGACATCGAATCGATACAGGTGTTGAAAGATGCTGCAGCAGCCTCAATTTATGGCTCCCGCGCAGCAAATGGCGTCGTAATTGTTACCACTAAAAAGGGGCAGTCAGGCAAACCCAAGATCAGCGTAAATGTAAGCAGCGGCTTCAGCCAGATTGCCCGGAAGCTGGATCTGTTAAGTTCAGAAGAGTGGATTGATATGGCGACCGAACTGGCGAACGCCAAATGGGTGGCTTCCGGTACCGGCAGAACCGCCGACCAGACCAATGACGAAAGAAGAACCATCCTGGGCCTGGCAGCAGGCGCTTATAACTACACGTATATGCCCGATGACAGATGGTCTGAAGAAGGGCATCCGGGTCTTACTTACGTGGACTGGCAGGATGAAGTGTACCGAAAAGCGCCTTTCCAGAATTACCAGGTATCGGCCAGCGGCGGCACAGACGCCATACACTATTATTTTTCAGGCTCGTTTATTAATCAGAATGGCGTATTGCTGAATTCGGGCTATAAAAATTATGCTGCCAGGGCTAATATAGAAGTAAATGCAAGCAGGAAATTAAAGCTGGGCATCAACCTGGCGCCTTCTTATTCCGAAACAAATGCGCCCGGGGCAGAAGGAAAAGACAACATCCTGATGAAAATGTATTCCATGGCGCCTATAGTGGAAGATACAGCGGGCCTCGCAACCGGCGCCGGCACTAACAATACCTATGGCTGGAGCTCATCCTCAGTAAGTCCGGTAGCCTATCTTAATAATACCATCAACTTTTCAAAAAAGAACCGCGCACTCTATTCCCTGTTTGCTGATCTGCAGGTGATACCGGGCTTAAATGCACGAACTACCCTCAACTACGATGACCAGAATCTGAACAAAAAAACATACATCTCCGATTATGTGGCAGGCAACAGAAGCAATTATGTAAATTACCCGGGCACAAGCTCTTCGGGTTCGTACAGCGGCAATAAAAAGCAATCATTCGTAAATGAGAACACACTCAGTTACAATAAAACCTTTAAAGAAGACCACAACCTTTCGGCGGTAGCGGGCTTTACGTACAGCTATGTGCATTCAGAAACCTTTACCATCAGCACCGCAGGCGGGTTTGCCAACGATATTGTAACCACGCTGAACAATGCTATTGCCAGCTCTGCCGGTGTAACCGTTACCGGCAGCACCTCAGAATCCAATAACTCCATGTTGTCTTACTATGGCCGCGCTATTTACAGCTATAAAGATAAATACACTGCGCAGGCCAGCATCCGCAGGGACGCATCCTCAAGGTTTGGCGTTAACTCCCGCTGGGGCACTTTTCCTGCCGCCGCCGTTTCCTGGAGAATATCGCAGGAACCTTTCATGCAGGATATTACCTTTTTGAGCGATCTTAAATTAAGAGCCAGCTGGGGTAAATCCGGCAGCTCCAATATTTCGGATTATGCAACTTTACAAACGCTCACAGATGCTGATTACAGCTTTGGCGGTTCGGACAACGCTACGGCTTATACCGGTGTTGCGGTTTATTCTTTAACAGATGAAAGCCTGCACTGGGAAACGTCCAACACCTATAATATCGGGCTGGACGCCTCCGCTTTTAATAACAGGATCAACTTAATAGTGGATGCGTATAAAAAGAAAAGCACGGATCTGTTTTTAAGGATCCCTGCACTGGCTACCTCAGGATTTAATAGTTTACTAACCAATATGGGATCCGTAATGAACACCGGTATTGAAATTAACCTGAATACGGTGAATATAAGAAAAGGTAATTTTCAGTGGACCTCAAATGTAAACATTGCCTTTAATAAAAATAAGGTAGTGCAGCTGGATCCAACCGCCGGGAATGCCTCAATAGAAATACCGGCAGGCTATAGTGGCAATGCGCCTTTTCTTTTAGAAAAAGGATTACCAATATTCTCCTATTACTTAGTCAGGTCTGAAGGTATCCTCACTGCCGAAGATATTGCAGACGATAATGTAGCCAAGTTATCGGGCCAAACCGTTGGTGATGCAAAATATTTCGATAAAAACGGGGATGGCACCATTGATGCAGATGACAGGGTAGTTGCCGGGCAGCCCACTCCCAAATACACCTGGGGTTTTAACAATACTTTCAAGTATAAAGGCATCGACCTTACCATACAAGCCTATGGCCAGCACGGCGGCTCTATTTACTCCTTCCTGGGGAGAGCTGTTGACAACCCCGCCAATGGCCGCCAGACCACTTTAGGCGTATGGCGCAACAGGTGGACAGAAGAAAACCAGAATTATAATGCCCCCCGTGGAAAGATCGGTTACAGTTATACCATCCCATTGTTTACTACAGACTGGCTGTATTCTTCTGATTTTTGGAGAATACAAAATATTACATTGGGCTACGATTTAAAAAGGGTGCTTAAAACAGGATTTTTAAGTGGTGCAAGGGTTTATGCTTCTTTACAAAATTATTTCGGGAAAGATAAATACGCTGGCGGCGCCAACCCCGAAGCTCAAAATACAAATGTGAGCGGCAATACCGATTATCCGCTACCCGGCGATTATGGCGCTATGCCGTTAAGTAAAACTGTAACTATTGGTGTTAACCTCACTTTTTAATTCCCAAATTGTATAGCATGAAAAAGTATTTATATATATTAGCAGGTGCAACTATTTTCATTTTAAACGCCTGTACTAAGGATCTTGAACAAACACCGGTATCAAGTGTAGTAACCAGCAACTTCTACACCAATGCCAACGATTTTACGCAGGCCGTAACCGGCGTTTACAGCGGGTTGACCAATTATCCCGATCAGTTGCTTTGGATGGGCGAACTCCGGTCAGATAATATTGTAGCCACCTCTGATGGCAACCGCGACTGGCAGGGCATTAACGATTTTTCACCGGATCTCAGCACCACCGCTTTCATTGTTAGTGCATGGGATGATAATTTTAATTCCATTTATAACGCAAATGTTGTGTTGCAGGCGCTGGATGAAAAGGGCGATAATATTGGAGACGATTCCCTGAAAACACGATTTACAGCAGAGGTTCGTTTTCTCCGCGCATTTTATTATTTCCAGTTGTTAAGGCTGTACGGCCAGCTGCCTATTATTGATAAGGTTTATTCATCCACAGAGGTTACCACCATCGGCAGGAGCTCCGTTTCGGATGTATATGATTTTATTATTGCCGACCTGGAATACGCTATTGATAATCTGCCCTCATCCTACACCGGCGCAAATATCGGACGGGCCACCCAATGGGCTGCCAAAGGGCTGCTGGGGCTGGTATACCTTACAAAGTCCGGCCCGACCTATGACATTAATGGCCCGGGATTGAACAGCGGGGAATATGACGAAGCGCTCGCACAGTTTAACGATATCATCAACAACGGCCCCTTCTCGTTCCTGTCAGATTTTCCGAGCATTTTTTCTTATACAAACGAAAACAATGCAGAAGTGATATTTGACGTACAGTTCATGACCACCAGTAACGGCGCAGATTACCCCAGCCAGCTGGTACCCTCATCATACTGGACAGGTCTGGGGTTAACTGCTTATGGCAACGGGTACGGTTCGGCCACGTACAACATATCTGATAATTTGCTGGAATCCTATACCAACAGCGCAGGAGACTATACCGACACCAGGGATACTTTCTCCATTCAGCATTCTTATGCAACCTCTTCCACCACTACCACTACAACCGATCCTTTTATTAAAAAATACATAGACCTGAGCAATATAGGCACCGACCGGGCCGACTGGCCGATCAATTTTATAGTAATGCGGTATACAGATGTGCTGATGATGAAAGCCGAATGTATTTTAAACGGTGCATCCGGTACGCAGGCCGAAGTGAATAGTATTGTAGCCCAGGTGCGGGAACGCGCCGGCATACCTGCGCTGACAAGTGATGTAACATTGTCCGATTTAATGGAAGAAAGAAGAAGGGAATTTTTAGGGGAAGGTCTCCGCTGGAATGATCTGATACGCGAAGGCATGGCCGTTTCCACCATGAATGCATGGCGCACCAGCGACGATCTCACTTCATCAATAGATGAGGTGGTGGCAAACTACCTGATATACCCGGTACCACAGGCAGAGTTATCGGCAGCGCCGGGTTTGTATACTCAAAACCCGGGGTATAATTAATCAATAATCATCCATTATTAGTTTCATGAAAAAAATAATAACAGCCTGTGTGCTTCTTAATAGTTTCTGCATTAGCGCCCAGCCGGTTTTGCAAACCGGCCCCGGTATGCCAAACGAATGGATTGACCAGGATACACACCACAAAGTGGTGCGCCTTACCACTAATAACAGGAGTAATATGAGTTTCTATTTTCATAACAATCCTTTCGTTGGCTACAAAATGGTATATTATAGTACCGAAAAGACAAAAGATCCAGCAGCCAAACAGGAGACCTATAACAGCAATGCGGCAGACAGGCAGTTATATTTATTAGACCTCCGCACTTTACAATCGGAAAGATTAACCAACCACCCTGCTCCTATGCAGGGTGAAATTGTTTCCGCAAAATTAAATGAAGCATTCTACCAGGTTAAAGACAGCGTATTTGCCGTGAACCTCAGCACAAAAAAAGAAAGGCTGGTCTATGTCTTCCCTAAAGACTTTAAAGGCAGCATCACTACTATTAATGCTGATGGCACATTACTTTCAGGCGCTCAATCCACAGATGCAGAAAAAGACATCTTCAAAAAGAATCCTAACAAAAGCGACTATTTCAACAAGATCTACGAAGCAAAGTTGCGCAGAACATTGTTCACCGTAAATATCAACACCGGCACGCTGGAGAAAATATTTTCAGACACCGCCTGGCTCAACCATATCCAGTTCTCCCCTACCAACCCATCGCTGTTAATGTTTTGTCACGAAGGCCCCTGGCACAAAGTGGACAGGATATGGACTATTAATGTGCACACTAAAGAAGTAAAGCTCATCCATAAAAGAACGATACCCATGGAAATAGCAGGTCACGAGTGGTTCAGCGCCGACGGCAGCACGATCTGGTTTGATCTGCAGCAGCCAAGAGGAGAAACATTTTTTGTAGGCGGCGCCGATCTTGCTACCGGCAAAGAAAAAAAATACCGGCTGCAAAGAAATGAATGGTCTGTGCATTATACTACCGCTCCTGACGGTAAATTATTTGCCGGCGATGGTGGCGACCCCCATGCTGTTGCAAAAGCGCCGGACGGCAAATGGATCTACCTGTTTACGCCTGAAGGGGATCATTTCAGCTCCGAAAAGCTTGTAAATATGAGACAGCATCATTATCATCTCGAACCGAATATTCATTTTACACCCGATGAAAAATGGATTTTATTCCGGGCCAATTTTGAAGGAAAAGAAAATATTTATGCAGTTGAAATAAAACCTCATAATTAAATAGCGAAGTTCTTTAATTATATTTTTTACCACATAGAAATTGCATAGAAAACAATTTATACAAAAAAGCAGCTTACTAAGTGCGGGATTATTTTCCCATCGCGGCAATAACGCGCAGCTTGAAGATGCATTTGTATGGTGCCGAAAAAACAGGTTTCATATAATTATATTATTTATTTTATCAGCTATCAACTGCTTTTCATTAAAAACAGCCGCACAGGAAGCAACCACAGGCTTATGGCACAATCAGGAGCGGACATTACACTACAGCCCCTCGGGTAAAGATTTTGTGCTATACCAGGGTACAAAAAAATTTAACCGGGCGCTCTATGGAAGTAATACAGGCTTTCGCGTAGAAACCGGCGACCTGCCGGAGTTTGCGATGTATATGCCGGGCATGGGCGGCAATTGTAAAATAGGGATCGTCAGCAATCGTCAAAGCAAATGGATTACAGAAGCAGGTTCTATACAAACCATTTACCGGCCCGGAAGCATGTTATATACCATAAAAGACGCATTGCTTCAAAATGGCGAATTATCCGTAACGGTACTTCCAATGGCGGCTGCGGATGGCATGATTATCAAACTAACTACAAAAAACATACCCGCCGGCGTCTCCGTACTTATTGTCTATGGTGGCGCTACAGGTAAAAAATTCAGCCGCGACGGGGATATTGGCGCCGACCCGGAATCTTCTTTTTATCTGCAGCCCGGTTACTGCAAAGACAACGATTACACGATCAGTCAGCATCAATTTCAGCTGCGGTATGGTTTTACCCAACCTTTAAGTGAAGCCGGGCGTTCCGGCACCCGGAACGGAAAAGCACCCGATTCCACAAAAAAAGATAAAGCCAAAATTATTTCAGGGATCTTCCCGTTAAAAGCAGCCATCAGAATAGTTGATGCAGCGCACCAGGAAACACCCGTTCAGTTATGGGAATCAGCAAAGTCCGGCACACCTGCCATTGCAGCATCTGTAACCATCCGGCAAAACGAAACTATTTATTTCATAGTTCAAAAAGATAACAGCGTTTATTCCTACAATAACGCTCCGGCGCTTTTTGCGAGCGCAGAGCAGGCGAGGGCCAAAATTGCCAACAGGATCATATTGGACACGCCCGATCCTTACATCAATCCTTTAGCCGGTGCACTGGCTATTGCAGCAGATGCGATATGGGAAGCTCCTTCTTATTTACATGGCGCAGTGGCATGGCGTATGCGTTTGCCGGCCTGGCGGGGGGCCTACGCGGCAGATGCATTAGGCTGGCACGACAGGGCGCGGATGCATTTTGACAGCTATCTGAAATCGCAGGTAACCCATATACCTGCAGGCCCCGTTACACCCGATACCGCTTTACACTTTGCAAGGCAACTGGAAAAGCTGGGCACAGCTATGTTCAGTAATGGATACATCTGCCGCAATCCGGATGGTGATATCCGTCCGCACCATTACGATATGAATCTTGTCTTTATCGACCAGTTGCTCACCCATTTTAATTACACGGGAGACATTGCTTATATTAAAAAAGTATGGCCCAATATTAAACTGCACCTGCAATGGGAGAAAAGAAATTTTGATGCGGATGATGATGGCCTGTATGACGCTTATGCCTGTATATGGGCCAGCGATGCGCTGTATTACAATGGCGGCGGCGTCGCTTATTCATCGGCCTACAACTACCGCGCCAACAGGGCTGCAGAAAAAATAGCCGGAATGTTAGGTGAAGATGCCCATCCTTACAAAACCGAAGCCGATAAAATACTTGCAGCCATGAACAATAATTTATGGTTAAAAAACAAAGGCTGGTTTGCCGAGAATAAAGATCTTACGGGCCTGCAACTTACCCATACTGCTCCGGGCCTGTGGACTATCTACCATGCTATTGATGAAGGCGCCGCTACCACTCAGCAACAGTTTCAGCTGTTACGTTATGTTGACAATTACATTCCACATATCCCTGTAAAAGCAAAAGGACTGGATATAGATAATCTGTACCTGTTATCAACTACGAACTGGCAACCTTATACCTGGAGCGTAAACAATGTAGCATTGGCAGAAAACCTGCACACCGCCCTGGCCTACTGGCAAAGCGGGGAGGATGATAATGCCTTCCGGTTATGGAAAAGTTCTTTAATAGAAAGCATGTACTTAAGTTCAAGCCCTGGCGGATTTGAACAGCTTTCCTTTTACGATGCAGCGCGCGGCGAGTTATACCGCGATTTTGCCGATCCCATTGGCGTAGCAGCCAGAACCTTAACGGAAGGGCTCTTCGGAATTTATCCTAATGCCACCGAAAATCAGCTGCTCATCCGCCCGGGATTTCCCGCACACTGGAAATTCGCAAAAATGGCCACACCTGATATAGCCATTGATTTTAAAGAAAACAAAAATACCACCACTTATCATATTACACAACAGTACAGCCGGCTACTCAGTCTCATTTTGCAGGTAAGCGCACCTAACAATAAAGTACAGGCGGTACTTATAAATGGTAAAAAAGCAAATTACACATGGATCAAAACATCCATCAACTATCCGGCAATTGTTATCGATGCCGGTAAGCAACCATCTTATAATATCACTATTCAATGGGCAGGCGATACTATTGAGGCAATCCCTTCAGTTGTCGCAGTGAGTAAGAGCGGCAACTATGATTTATCCTTCAGAAAAGCGGTGCCGGTAAAGGTTTTCAATGTGCTACCCTATCTGAAAGCATCCGTAAAGGCACAGCAATTACATATACAACCGATACAAACAGGTGTTCATACGGTTTTTACAGAAATGCAGCAGGGCGAAGCCCGCTGGCTGGCGGCAACGAACGTGACCGTTAACCCGGATGTGGAAATAAAATATACGGAGGACAAGAATCAACTAACCATTATCAATTATTCAGGTATAAAAAGATCCGGTACCTTATTAATCAATAATTATAGCCAGCGAATTCAATTAGATGCAGGCGCTTCAAAAGATATTCAGTTATCCATAAATCATTTAACAAAAGGCACCAATACCCTTCTTATAAAATGGGATAGCGGCACTATTGATCAGCAAAATATTATTAACTGGAACGCCGCTGCAAATGGGAATGCTTATGAGCCGGTCGATCTCACAAAATATTTTAATGAAAAGGTAACGAACACTTTCAACCGGCAATATCTTTCACCACGGCCGGCAGCCACCACGCTCCAATTGCCCTGGCAGGGAATCGGCAACTGGTGCTATCCCCTCGTTCGCCCCGAAATAGAGGCGGCGGGCATCAAAAACAAACAAACGCTGTATCTCGATAAAATACCTTTCAAAATAAATGCCGGTAAGAACATTGCTTACACCGCTCAATGGAGCAATTTTCCACAATCCATCAATATCCCGCTGACCGGAAAATCGGGCCACGCCTGGCTTTTGATGGCCGGCACTACCAATCACCAGCAAAGCCAGATACCTAACGGGATCATTTATATCGAATACAAAGACGGTTCAACAGACTCGTTACTTTTGATCAACCCTGAGAACTGGTGGCCCATCGAGCAGGATTACTTAAACGATGGATATGCTTTTAAAGCAGGCATTAAGCCCTATCGCCTGATATTTAAAACAGGAGCCTTAACCAGGGATTATAATCATTATAACAGTATAAAAGGCTTTACTGACAGGGCAATTGATGGCGGCGCAGGTACCCTCTTAGATATTCCCCTCAATAGTAATAAAGAATTGAAAGGACTAACAGTAAAAACACTGGCCAATGAAGTACTGGTTGGCTTAATGAGCCTTACCTTAGAAAGAAATTAGAATTTTGATGGAATATCTGAAAGCAATATGTACCTGTATTATCATTACTTGCTGCGTGGATACAGTCTGTGCGCAGAATGTGACCAGCAAAATATTATATTGGTCGCTGTTGCAGAGTTAAAATTGCTACTTATTTATAGAGGTAGTTTTCACAATACTATAATAAAGCCTTTCCAGCAGGCGCATATCTTTGGTAATAATCAGGGCCTGCGCTTTCAGACCGGGTTTGTATGGCAGCTCTTTATGCTGATTAGTCATAAGGCCCTTATCTAAACGAACTGTTCCCAGGAACCCGCTGTCAACAGCTACTTTAGAAATATAATTCAGTGTTCCCGGAACAAATCCTGTTTCCTGGTAGGGGTAAGCATCAAAGCGCAGTTGTACCCTCATCCCCGTATCCACTTTGCCAAAATTCGTTTGCAAAAGTTTCACTTCTGCATAATATTTACTATCCGGCGGATTTACATAGCCCAACAGTTTCCCCTGTTCAATATATTGGTTTTGTTGCAAAGGAAAAATAAATACTATCTGCCCGTCGGCAGGGGCTTGTATGGTATATTTTTTTAACCAGTCATCCGTATTACTTTTTAAAGTTTGCAAAGCCTGTTCAAATGTTTGTTGCTGCTGCAGTATATCATGGCTTAGCTGATCAATTTCTTTTTGCTTGTCCCGTATCTGGTTTTGCTGTGCAATAATGCTCATCTCCATTTGCGGATCTGTTTTTTGCTTATTAAGCAGGGCGCTTTGCGCCTGCCGGTATTCTTCGGCAGAGATCACCTTTTCTTTATAAAGGAGCTCATTCATCTCAAAGCTTTTTTTAGCCAGCTCATTATCTCTGGTTGTCAGCTCTTTTTGTAATGACGCTTTGCTTTTCATGTTTTGCAGGGAAGCGATATCTCCGTTCAGCATCTGTTTTCTTTTAGAGTAAAAGCCATTCACTAAATAATCGTTATACAACTGCAGGGCCGAAACAAAGATCTGATAGCCTGATTGTAATTCTCCTAAATCAGTAAAACGTTTGTCGAATAATGCAGCTATTGCATGCGGTTTTCCACTACCTAACATTTTTGCGCTACTATCTATCCGTGCCGAAAGTTCAATAATTTGTTTTGTATCAGCATTTGATTCAATCCAGCCCAGGATTTCCCCTTGTTTTACCTGCTGGTTATTTTTGGTGAACAGCGCTATTAATTTACCTGTTTGTTTGGGAATAATATCTTTCGGGGCATTGTCCCCCGTAAGTATGGCGCTCGCTTCAATGATATCGGGATAGCGGATAAACCAGGTGCACGCAACTAATAAAAGCAGCAAAACCAGGAATAACAACAGCGACCATTTTTCAAAAAAATCAGGCTTGCGGCTGATGATCTCCTGTGCAATATCAGATCGTTCGGTAAAATTTTTATGTATCGATGCTTCCTGCAACGCTTCTTTTGATAATTCAATAGTATCACTGTATAATCCGCTCATAATAATTTAATTTCAAACCTTAAATTAAAAATCAGAAATTACGTCCCTAGTTCCAGTTGATTTTTTACCAGCTCGTAATATTTTCCTTTTAATGCTGCCAGCTCTTCATGTGTCCCTTCTTCTGCAACCTTCCCTTTGTCCAATACTACGATCTTGTCTGCATTTTTCACAGTGCTTAACCGGTGCGCTACCACCACCACCGTTCTGCTTCTGAAAAAAGTATCCAGGTTTTCCAATATCTCTTTTTCATTATTGGCGTCAAGCGAGTTGGTGGCTTCGTCAAAAAATATATACTCAGGATTTTTATACACCGCCCTGGCAATCATAATGCGCTGCTTCTGTCCCTGGCTTACACCTGTGCCTTCTGCACCCAACCTGGTATAATACCCGTTTGGCAGGGATTCGATAAAGGAATGGATATTGGCAATACGGCAACTTTGCAGGAGTTTATTATAATCAATTTCTTCATCCCCAACAGCTATATTGCGGGCAATAGTATCATTAAAAATAAAGCCATCCTGCAGTACTGCCCCACATATACTTCTCCAAAACGAATGACTGATAAAGCTAAACCTTAGTTCTACCTCACCCGCCACAGCGGGCAGGCTCCCCATCCCCCTCTTAGTACCCCCTCCTTTCGAGGGAGTTGAAGGGAGGCCTCCTACTCTTATTTCCCCCTCATATTGCTCATATACTTTCAATAACAGCTTTAGTAAGGTAGTCTTGCCGCTACCGCTAACACCTACTATGGCGGTGACCTTTTTTTCAGGGATATCCAGGTTAATGTTTTCCAGCACAGGGTCATTGCCCGCTCCCGGATAGGTGAATGAAAGATTTTTAATAACAATACTTTTGTTTTCCGGCAGCTGGGTTATATAAGATTTGGCTACATCTTCCTCATCGTTTATCTGGTGTATTTCATTTAACCGCTCCATGCTTATTTTAGCGTCCTGCAGGCTTTGTACAAAGCCTACCCATTGTTGTATCGGGCCATTTAACTGGCCTATCACATATTGTACCGCCAGCATAGCCCCTAATGTCAGCTGACCATCAATTACCAGTTTGGCCACAATAAAGCTAATGGCGATGCCTTGTATCTGGTTAATGAACGTGGCGCCTGCGCTTTGTACCTGGCTGTAGTTAAGGTTTTTGAATCCTAATTTAAAAATATTGGCCTGGATGTTTTCCCATTCCCAGCGTTTTTGCTTTTCGGCGTTGTTCAACCGTATTTCCTGCATGCCCTGTATCAATTGCAGGGTGGTATTATTTTCCTTAGCTGAAAGATGAAAGGTTTGATAATTCAATTTCCGGCGAATACGTAAAAATAATTGCACCCAGATAAAATAAATAATACTGCCTCCACAAAAAACGAAAAACAACTGCACGTTATAAATAATCAATACAATCGCATAAACAATAAAATTAAAAAATGAAAACAAGGTGCTTAGTGCAGTGCCCGTAAGAAAGCCCTGTATGGTTTTGTGGTCGCCAATCCGCTGCAGCGTGTCGCCGGTATGATGTATATCAAAATAAGAGACCGGCAGCCGGGTAAGCTTTATCCAGAAATCAGAAAGGATCTGTATATTTAAAATATTGGATACCCTGAGCAATAACCTGCTTCTTATAAAGCTTACCATAGTTTGACTGAAGGTGAGCATCACCTGGGCAATGAGCACCATAACTACATATTGCAGGTTTTGGGTATTGATACCTGTGTCTACAATGCTTTGGGTGAGAAAAGGAAATACTAATGACAGCAAAGAAGCAATTAACAAGGCGGCAAATACCTGCATCAATTGCCATTTGGCGCTACGCAGGTATTGCAGTACCAGGTTCCAGCTCAATTTATTTTCCTTTTGACTGTCCAGCTCGTAAAAAGCGGGAGTGGGCTCTAAGAGCAATGCTACACCAACCTCGCCAGTTTCATCACTCTGGAAAGATACCCAATGCTTTTTAAACTCAGCAATTGTATAATTGATTATTCCTTTACCAGGGTCTGCAAGCCTCACCCCCAACCCCCCTCTCCGTCCGGAGAGGGGGAGCCTCGACCCTTTTGTGAACCCGTACAAAACAACAAAATGATTCTGGTCCCAGTGAAGAATGGCCGGGAGCGGCGCTTCTTTTAATTGCTCCAGGCTTATCTTCACTCCTCTTGTTCTGAATCCTATTTTCTCTGCCGTATCGCTGATTCCTAATAACGATACACCAGCTTTATTAAAACCTGCCATTTGCCGCAAAGTGTCTGCATTAAAATGTTTGCCATAGTGCCGCGATACCATTCTTAAGCAGGTGGGGCCACAATCCATAGCGTTGAGCTGGCGGTAAAAGGCAAACGATCTCATAGTGATGTTTTATACACAGACAAATATTAAGAAACATTTTGTAAAGTAAAAAATA
>JASGEW010000102.1:0-45562 GCA_047606125.1 Niabella sp.
TTATGTAAATTAAGATATTATGTAAACCTTCTCTATTTCGAAGCTATCGACCCCATATTTTCTGCTGTTTTCCGGCTATACTTTACATAAATACTTTACATAATAATCATATTTGGATCATTAAAAATCCTAAATATATTATTATGCAAGTAAAGCACTTATGTGATCTTACGGATCGTTTTATGGCCGTATTAAAGGCAGCAAATTATAAGCCTGCTTGTTTAAAGAAGTTTATACAGTCCTGGGATCATCTGGACAGGTATATGGTTAACGCCGGCATTACTACGTATTGCCGGCAAGTCGGCGAAGCCCATATCAAAGAACGGTTTGGTGATATGCGCTATGCTGATTATAAGAAGTCAAGCAAAGACAGGCTCCGGTATATCGAACTGCTATCTGATTATCAGGAATATGGCACTCTTTCCGGCGCTCGTCTCAAGACTCTTCCTATTACATTTACGGGTACTCTGGGCATTGCGTTCAATGGGTTTATTGAGTATGCCAAAGCAGCAAAGCGATCTGCATCCACCATCCGGCGATATAAAGATCGTATCCATACCATCTATCAATATTTGCATCAAACCGGTAATGGTATATCCGATATTGACACTCCTTATATGATACAGTTCCTTTCCCATCTGGAGAAAACAATGCAGGGGGCGATAAACAGGAGCAATACCATTATGACCCTAAGAGTTTTTTTTCGATACTTGTGTGAGCAGACGCTATTAAAGGACAACCAGCCAGAGCATTGGATGTCTATCCTACAGCTTAGAACGGTAAGGCAACCGAAAATACCTTCTGTATACTCCAGTGAAGAAATTGAGCGATTAATAAAGGCAATTGACAGGAGCCATCCGCAAGGCAAACGTGATTATGCAATGATTTTATTGGCCGCCCGCTATGGTTTAAGGGTGTCTGATATTATTGGCCTGCGTTATTGTAATCTGGACTGGACAAACAGTCGTATTATGCTCTTACAACAGAAAACCGGCAAAAAAGTAGAATTACCTCTATCAGAAGAAGTAGGCAATGCCATTATAGATTATTTGAAATGGGCACGGCCTGCGATGGATTTACCTTATGTCTTTATAAGGGCTAATGCTCCTTATGGTCAGCTTACTTCCTCAGGTATGCATAGAACGATTAGTGATTATATGCGCCAGGCCGATATTGGCTTCCAGGAACGTAAGCATGGTGCTCATGCTTTACGGCATAGCCTGGCCACTAATTTACTTAGTTCCAATGCTCCCATGCCCGTTATCTCCGAGATACTGGGCCATTCCAGTACGGAGTCTACGATGTGTTATCTGCGTGTGGACTTCAACCAGTTAAAACAATGCGCATTGGATGTGCCATGCGTTCCTTCTTCATTTTATAACAATTTATATGAATAAGCGCTTCAACCACGGAATTTATGCCCTATTGATCCAGCAATATATTGCTTACAAAAGAAGCCTTGGCCTTAAGATGGAAGACATTGAAGAACGACTAAGCAGGTTCGATCAGTTAACAATCGCACGAAAAGAAACGGTCATAGGCATATCTAAAGAGCTGTTTGATATCTGGAGCGCTCCTTTGCCTGCGGAATCAGATACCAACAGGTATAGCAGGATCTGCATACTCAGGCAGTTCTCCCGGTACTTGCAACTTCTTGGCCACAACTCCTATATACCTCGCCTACCTAAGTATAACTTCGTGTTTATCCCTTATATTTTTACGCAGGAAGAAATGGCGGCCATTTTTGAAGCCAGTGATAAGTTATTTCTTAAACGCAGGTACATGTACGCCCAGGCATGTGTCATGCCTACTTTACTTCGAATGCTATATAGCACTGGTTTACGCATTGGCGAGGCTTTAAATTTAAAGCACAAGGATGTTCATCTCGACAAAGGCTATTTATTAATAAGCACCTCTAAAAATGGACAGGAGCGGATCGTTCCTATGTCTTTATCGCTGGCTGAAGTATGCAAGGATTACTGTTTGTATAAGAAAAAGCAAGAAATTAATACTGAGCCGGATACGTACTTCTTTACTGCGGCGAATGGCAGTCCGTGTAAAACAGTCACTATTTATGAAATCTTCAGGACAGTGCTTTATAAAGCTGGCATATCCCACCAGGGCCGGGGAAAAGGGCCAAGGATGCACGATCTACGCCATACCTTCTGCGTCAATGCACTGCTAAAGATATCCGAAGCTGGTCTGGACCTGTATTATTCCATGCCCGTACTATCCACTTATATTGGGCATCAATCCATAGAAGCCACTAATAAGTATGTGCGGCTCACTTCTGAGCTATATCCACAACTGCTTACTAAAGTCAATGCCGCCTATCAATATCTCTTCCCGGAGATCGGAATCGGCTCTGCCGACATCCAGCCACCCCATCAAACAGAAAAATTATGAAACCAACAGACTTCTCTAAATATCTTAGTGACTATTTGACTCAATACTTACCCGTTGAATGTGGTGTATCGCCCAATACTATCAAAACGTATAGCATCACCTTTACCGTCTTGCTTGGTTATCTAAAATCCGAAGAAGGTCTTAGTCCAGACAAAGTATGGCTCAAAGACATCACCAAGCCTCGTGTTATAGCTTTTCTGGACTGGTTACAAAGCGAGCGCAACTGTAGGCCTTCTACCAGAAATGCCCGGCTGGCTACACTACATTCTTTCTTCAGGTACATCCAATACCGTGACATGAAAGGGTTGCATGTGTGGCAGGAAATACTCTCTATCCGCTTCAAGAAATGCGCATCGCCTGAGATGGCCTACTTGACGGCTGACGGTATAAAACTGCTGCTAAAGCAGCCTGATATTACCACCAGAACCGGCAGGCGCGACCTGGCACTCCTGGGGCTGCTTTATGACAGTGCAGCCCGTGTACAGGAACTTGCGGACCTTACCCCTTCTGACTTCAGGTTCGAAGGTGTTACTACGGTCAGGCTCAAAGGAAAGGGGAACAAATCCAGAATCGTTCCTCTATCCGAAAATCAGGTTAAAAACCTTACATGTTATATGCAAGAACAGAACCTCTTCGAGCCTTATGCAAATGTTTACCCTCTGTTTAGTAATCCTCAGAACGGTAAGCTATCCAGAGTGGCTATCCTGGGAATCGTAAAAAAACATGCTGCCCGGGCACGATTGATAAATCAGGCAGATATCCCAGATGGCATTGGGTGTCACTCCTTCCGGCACTCAAAAGCCATGCATATGCTTGAAGCTGACATTAATCTGGTTTACATACGTGACTTCCTGGGCCACTCATCTACAATAACGACAGAGGTCTATGCACGGGCAAGCGCTCAAAAGAAGCTGGAAGCTTTAAAAAAACTCAACCCTTCTATTATTACTAACAGAAAAGCATCCTGGCAAAAGGATGGTGAATTATTAAGCTGGTTGAAAGAAATGCAGTCTAAATATTGATTTATTATGTAAAGTCAGACTACGTAAGAATAGGCTTTATAAACACTTATAGAGCCTATTCTTTGCATAATATTTTTATTTACATAACTTCTGTTATGTAAACATTTACATAAAAGGCAATTGATGACAATTTCCCTCAACGCATCCATCGGGTATTGCCAGCGTTCTTCGCGGCGCGGATCGCCCGTTATAATGTAGCTTTTATTAATATGCTTTCGTATAAAATTAAGCACGTTTTCTACCTCGCTAAATAAATCAGTCCTAATGGTAAGCCCGTCTTTAATACTGGTAGGTGTGGAAAAACGACCCAGCTCTATTGCGGCCTGAAACACATCCCCTTCAGCAAACATAAGAAAGCCGGCATTGGTTACCTGTGTGCCTTTGATCAGCTCATATTTATTTAAAACAGTTAGCGGGTCATCGGTAATAATGTATTGCCTTCCTTCGTTGCAATTAGCAATAAACCTGTTTACTTTATCCAGCGAAAGGGCATCAACACTTCTTTCCGGGTTAATATAACTATCCCAGCTTGTATTAAAAGATCGCAGGTGCATTTCAGCTATTTCTGAAAGGGCCAACTGGTGATTGGCATTATTTACACGCTTCAGATACCTGCCTTTAAAAGCTACAGGCTTTACAGGAAACTCTTTAACCTATAAAACGCCTACTTTAATACCTTCAATTACCACAACCTCTACATCCGGTATAATACTGGGCTGTGTTTTTACCTTAACCTCGTTGATCCATTTTTGAAAAGTTTCCTCACCCATACTAAAACCTTTCACCGGCCTGCCTTTGTCATTTACGCCAATATAAACATTACCACCCCCGGCATTTGCAAAGGCTGAGAGCGTTTCAATGGCCGCATCGCCAAAGCTGCTTTTAAATTCGGTATGTGCATTTTCCTTTAATGCGGCGGCCATTACTGTGTATTATTTTTTCAAAGATAGCAAAGGTGCATTCAAGTTATTGTACCGGTATGGCAATTTTAGCGGCCAACAGTTCCAACAGCCTTGCATTTTGTTTATGCAGTTCTGCAATCTGATCCTTTAGCGTTTTAATTTCCTCTTTTTTAGAATAGAGTATTTCATCAATACCCCGGTCGTTATTTTGATGATTGATGTAGCCGTTGCTGCCGCCCTGCCCGCTGTGCATAGTGCAATTAGTATAAATAACCTCGGCCTGCATATAGTGCGGTGTATCATCTATTATAAAAAAAACTCCATAGGGGCCTGGTACAGATCGGACAGTTTTTGGGCAATGATACCGTTTATTTTTACCCGTCCCCTTTCTATATCCTGGTAGCTTTCGGTAGACAGGTGCAGCTCCCGCGCCACATCCTCCAGGCTCCAGTTTTTATATTCCCGATAAAAGGCTAATGCTAATTTGGGGCTCATAATATTATTTAATGAAGTTTACTTTTTAATAATTTTCAGATATGGAAGCTTCGGCTTACTATATATCCTTAATACACAATACTTCCACTTTGCGTGTGGTCTTTTTTAGTTCCAGTCCATAAGAAGCCAGTTGTTCCCTCACATTTTCAGGATCGCTTAGATCCCCTGTTAAAGTCATATCTACATTACCGGTAAAACCGGTTTCGTCTATAACCACAACAGGTTTGGCCATATCTTCCAGTGCATCTTGCAGGGTGCTGGCAATAGTATTAAAAGGCGTATTGGAAAAAGTATAGGTGCTGTCGCCAACTTTCTGGTATTTACTTTTACCTCCTTTTGTGATAAGCAGGTTTTTATTTTTAATTGCAATAACCAATGCCGGCAGTTCCCGCATTTCTTTTTGTGCAATAATGCCGCGCACCTTGCTAAAAAACCGGTTCAGGTCTTGCTGCATGTATTCATTTAATATGAGCCTGTCTTTTTCCGGCAGGCATATTTGGTAAGAGTATAAATTTTCGCCTTTCCACTGTTCTGTAAGAATTTCGCTGGGTGGGAATTTAATTGCTGTTTTATCTTTGACTTCTATTAGTATTCTTATTGATGGCATATTTGTAAACAGGAAACAGCTTGGCTCTTCACAATTAATGGTACGTGGATTAAGCACGCTGCAAGGCCCCAAAAGTCCATTAATTATATTAGACAATTTTCCGTATGAGGGAGATGTAGCTAATATTAACCCTAATGACGTAGAAAATATCACCATTCTTAAAGATGCGGCAGCTGCCAGCATTTGGGGTGCAAAAGCGGGTAACGGAGTAATTGTTATTACTACAAAAAAAGGCGTAAAAAGCAAGCGTGTAGCCATAAACATCAATAGCAATATTACTTTTTTACAAAAACCGGATTTGTTTTATATACCTCAAATAAGCAGCAGCGATTTTATAGATGTGGAAACATTTCTTTACGATGAAGGTTATTACAATAATCAAATAGCCTCTTCCTCAAAGCCACCCTTATCACCGGTTGTGGAACTGCTTATTAAAAAATCAAACGGCTCTATAACCAGTGCGGAAGCAGACCAGCAAATAAATGCCTTAAGAAGCCTGGATGTAAGAAATGATTTTAACAGGTATATGTATAGTACAGGTGTGAACCGGCAGTATCATATTGATGCAGGCAGCGGCACTGAAATATACACCTGGTTAATTGCCGCAAATTTGGATAAAAATAAAGATCAGCTTTCTGCGGAGTACCAAAAAATAAATCTCCGTTCTGAAAACTTGTTACATCCGTTTAAAAATTTAACTGTAACGGCAGGTTTGTATTATACACAAAGTGAATCAGTATCCGGTAAGCCGGGGTATAATGATGTAACAACCACTAATGGCCGAATACCGCCTTATACCCGTTTTGCAAATGATGCTGGTGCGGCCATTGCTGTAATAAAAAATTACCGCCAGGCATATTTAGATACCGCAGGTAATGGTAAACTATTAGACTGGAACTATTACCCGCTGACAGACTATACTCATTCCCGTAAAACCATTGCATTACAGGATGTATTAATAAATGTAGGAGCAGACTATAAAATTACCCGATGGTTAACTGCAAATGTTAAGTATCAATATGACCGCCATCGTAAACCTTAGTGCATGGCAATGCAGTACCTGAATTGCAGGACGGAGATGAATTTTCCTCCCAGTTGTCAGCATTCTTTACGTCTGCTAACGCCGTTGATGATAGTTTATAATGATAGGTTACCGGGTCTTTTTTTACAGATTTATCAATATTTTTGTTTACGTTCATTGCGAATACCCCTGCCGCAACCATTAGGATTGCTACTAAAGGCAGGAGCCGTTTTAATTTAGCCATTGGCTGTTGTTTTAAAGTTGATTAATAAAAAATAGGTAAGCTCATTATTACTGCGCAGTAAGTAAAAGCTAAATGTAACCGGCATTTATTCTTATGCAGGTTACAGGTTAAAGGATGATGCCTACTGTTTTTCCAGGTGTTCGGCTGCTCCTGTTATATGTAATTGTTACTAAAAAATCAAACCAACCCATCCACATCTTAAGCAACCATATATCGCCGTTTAAAGGAACTGGTTCTGTGATTTATAAATAGGGCCTTTCTCATGGTTTTGCTTTCTTTGATTGCTGGTTCAAATATACTATCGTGAAAGGCGCTTTGGGTATACCCGGTGTGCCAAAAAGTTTACCGGGTGTGCCAATTTTTGCGAATTTGCGATGATGGTATCCCAAAATGATTCTGGAAGGCCCTGCTAAATGAGGTTTTGGAACTAAAACCTGTGTCCAGGGCTATTGCTGTAATATCCCTTGTAGTTGTTTTTATTAAATGAAAGGCTGTTTCCATTGCCAGCTTATGATAATACTGCCGGGGAGAGGTGTGCAATTGGGTTTTAAATGCACGGTAGAGGGTTCTTCGGGTCATTAAGGCCATTTTAGCAAGTTCTGCCCCGGTATAGCGTTTGGGAAACACTTCCCTCATTCTCTCACAAATTGTGGCCACATCAGTTACTATACCTTTCGGCGGCGGGATGCCGACATGTTCATCCTGCGCCAGGAATACATGTAACAGGGTATAAACAAAATCCCGTACGTCAGCCTTTGCGCCCTTTTCCTGTAATAACCGTATCAATGCTGCCAGGTTTTCTTTGAGGACTGGCTGGCAGGGTTGAGGTTCGCCGAATACCTGGGCAGATATAATTTTATTTAACCCTTTATTATTTTTACCCTGGTTACTGGAAGATTGGATAGCTTCTAAAACAGGAGCAATTTTGTCCGGGAAGTTTTTATGAAGTTTTTTTAATAGCAATGGCGGGCAATGTATGTCCAGTGTAGTGATGGGCTGATCTCCCTTAAAAGGCACATGCGCTTCAATCCGTGAAAAGTAGTAAAGGTTACAGGTAAGTTCACCGCATAAAATAGGGTGCAGGGGCTTTATGTAATGTATCTTTTCATTGGTTACTTCAAAACAGCATTCTATTACTTCAATATTACCCGTAACATAAATAGTACAGGGCGTACATATATCGTAATGGCTGATCCATATATCAAAATGTTTTCCCGGAATGTGTTGAAAAATGATATTTCCCCAATCACCGTACAGCGTATAACAATAAGCGCCAGGAATATAAAGCGGGTGTGTTTTAGCCAGCCGTTTGCGGCTCCATTTCATTTCAGCAGTATGGGGGCTGCAAAACTTCAGCAGCTTGTCAATACGGATGGCCATGGTATATTTTCCTTTCATGGCTTATAGGTTTTAGTTGTTTAAAAAGAAAATAGGGATGCGCTGATTGTGAACTGCCTTTTAGGGCACATTAATATACTTATGTATCTGAAGGCTTAATTCCCATTGGGGATTTTGCTTAATATAATCAATAATAAGAGGTGTCATTTTATCTGCCTTGCTCCATTCGGGTTGCAGGTACAGTTTACAACCGGGGTTGGTTTGAGCGGCAAAACGTTCCCCCCAGCTAAAATCAGTTTTATTATATATAATAATTTTTAATTCGTTGGCTACAGGTATAATTTCAGGTAAAGGCGCTTTAAACTTTTTGGGTGAAAGGCATATCCAGTTCCATTTTCCGCTAAGAGGAGCGGAGCCTGATGTTTCAATATTGGTTTCAATGCCCTGTTGCTGAAGGCATTGGGTTAAGACGTCCAGGTTATGCATTAAAGGTTCACCACCGGTAATAACAGCCATGGGACTTGGGGTTTTTTTAACCGCTCCAACAATTTCTTTTACATTTAAAACGGGATGGCCTTCTGCTGGCCAGCTTTCCTTAACATCGCACCATACGCAACCCACATCACATCCGCCCAGGCGTATAAAATACGCTGCGCGTCCCTGGTGAAAACCTTCACCCTGAATGGTATAAAAATGTTCCATTACAGGGTAAGAGACCAGATGCCCGATATTTATTGTTTGTTGCCTGATGTTTAATATTTGTTTTTACAAGATATTTATTCCTAATATGATGTCATTTCCGCCTTCCCAAGACGGACTCCCGACTTCCGTCTTCGGTCTTTTCGTCTTCCCTAATCCCTGTTTACGGACGATTTATACGTGTTTTTCATCAGCGCGGCAATGGTCATTGGGCCCACCCCTCCCGGTACGGGGGTAATATAGGAGCATTTAGGGGCCACATTTGCGAAATCAACATCTCCCACCAGCCTGTAGCCGGATTTTTTTGACACATCTTCAATACGGGTTATGCCCACATCAATAACCACGGCTCCTTCTTTCACCATTTCAGCTTTCAAAAATTCAGGCCGGCCAATGGCGGCAACGATAATATCGGCGCTGCTGCAGATTTCATTAAGATTTTCCGTTTTAGAGTGGCAAACCGTAACCGTGCAATTACCGGGATTGGTATTGTTGCTCAATAAGATGCTCATGGGGCGCCCGACGATATGACTTCTGCCCAGTACTACTGCATGTTTTCCCTTAGTAATGATGTTATTATGCTCCAATAAGAGCATAATACCGTATGGGGTGGCAGGTATAAAGACCTCTGCTTCGCCCATGATCATTCTGCCGATATTTTCGGGATGAAACCCATCCACATCTTTGTTTACGGCAATGGTTTCGATAACTTTCTTTTCTGAAATATGAGCAGGGAGCGGTAACTGAACCAAAATGCCATCTACTGACATATCTTCATTTAGCTCCTGTATTTTATCAAGCAGTTTCATTTCGCTTATATCAGCATCATATTGAATGAGTGTGGATATAAAACCTATTTCATTGCAGGTTTTCACTTTGGAGTTAACATAAGTTTGGCTGGCACCGTCCGTGCCCACTAAAATTGCAGCCAGGTGTGGTATTTTTTTGCCGCTTGCAGCACGCTGTGCCACATCTATTTTAAGCGTATCCAATATAGATCCGGCGGTTTTTTTTCCATCTAATAATTGCATCCTGCAAAGATGCACAAAGTTTTTAAAGCAGGCATATAAAATAAAAAAATTTGATAATTCCTTAAAAATCCATGCTTGATTGCGGTCAATTTGTATAGCCGTTTATAAACTGATTGTTAAAGTTGTATTAATTGATTGTTAATGGGTTGTGTGTTTGCATTAAAATAAAAAATATATGACTTTTTAAAATTTTTAAGAAAAACCGTTTTTTTTGTTAAAAAGACCTTAATTTTATATTGTCTGCTTTAGTAAAATTGACAAATTATCCGTACTAAGCAACTGACTATTTTTAATTTTTTAACAAAAAAGTTTTACATGAGAAAAGTTTTATTGCTTTTTGCAATGCTTATGGGCTGTTCGTTCCTGGTCTTTGCTCAAACTAAAATTTCGGGGACAGTAATGGATGAAACATCGGCGCCAATTCCTTTTGCTACGGTTTCAATTAAAGGAACTGCGTTAGGGGTGGCGGCTGATGAAAAAGGGAATTATTCTATTAACGCCAAAACAAATGATGTATTGGTTGTGTCAGCTTCGGGCTTCTTAAACAAAGAGGTAACGGTTGGAAATTCCGCACATTTAGACATTATTCTTGAAAAAGGAAATGCCAGTTTAGATGAAGTGGTTGTTACCGCTAGTGGTGTATTGGCTAAAAAGAGGGAACAGGGTTATACTTCAACAACCCTGAAAGCAGAAAATATAACTCTTTCGAAGCCTACAAGCCTGGCTGGAGCTCTGGCCGGAAATGTTCCGGGTTTGGATGTTTCGGCTGTAGGAGGTGGCGTAAATCCTAATTATCGCTTAATACTAAGAGGTCAGCGGTCTATAACCGGTAATAATAATGCATTGATTGTTTTAGATAACGTAATTGTATCTTCTGACTTATTGAATAATATTAATCCAGAAGACATTGAATCCATTAACATATTAAACGGGGCCTCTGGTGTAGCGCTGTATGGCTCTCAGGCTTCAAACGGAGCGCTTATTGTAACAACCAAAAAGGGAAAACAAGGCCCTCCAAGAATTATATTATCAAATACAACAACACTCAGTACAGTTGCTTTTCTGCCACAATATCAAAAGGAATTTGGTTCGGGTGGAGAAGGTTACTCGTTAGAGGAAGATGGAAATCCTGAATATGTTTCATTAGAAAACCAATCGTATGGACCGAGATATGATGGATCGATGAGGCAATTGGGAGCGGCCTTAGAGGATGGATCGGTGTTGACGGTTCCATATTCTTATTTTAAAGACAGAAATAAGTTCTGGCAACAGGGGCTTACCAATCAGTCCGATTTTTCTATATCAGGAGGTGATGATAAATCAAACCTGATGTTTAGTGGTCAATATCTAACTACTGATGGTGTGGTATGGTTAGACAAGTATAAAAGAGCTGCTGCAACCATAAATGGTAACAGGAAATTTTCAAAAAAGCTGGAACTTGGTTATAAACTTAGTTATACCCAAAACAGGTACGATGTAACGTCAGCCATGGGTACTGTTTACGATCAATTTAATAACATGCCGGGCTGGATTCCGATTACCCGTTTTAAGAACTGGAAAACCGACCCCTTTGCAAATCCAAACGGCTATTACAATCCCTGGTATGCTAACCCGTATTTTACATTAGAGAATAACAGAAGCTATACCAATAATGATTACCTGGTGAGCGCTTTTACTTTGAAATATGCCGTAACCGACTGGTTAAAATTTACAACAACAACAGGACTTGATACCAGAACAATTTCTGTTAAATCGACTACCGGAAAGTTTACCTACACTGAATATGCAAAGGAAGTAAGCGAAAGCCAGAATGGTTCGAAATCCGATATATTAGGATATAATTACGATTATAATGGTAATACAAGTAATTTATTTCATACCACTTACGCTGAACTTACTCACAAAGTAAATGACCTTTCCTTTTACCTGCTGTTAAAAGGAGATATACAACAGAAATATCAAAAGTACACTGCTGCAAGTGTAAGCGGTTTGTCAGACAGCAGTATCTTTAACCTGAGCAATACTTTAAATTATCCTTCAGCAAGTTCCAATATTTATAAGGCCAGGCAATTAGGCGCTACTTACGAATTTAAATTTGGATATAAAAATTATCTGTTCTTTCATACTACCGGAAGAAATGACTGGGTGTCTATCCTGGATCCTGATAACAGGTCTTTCTTTTATCCTGCCTTTGATCTTTCCTTTATTGCATCTGACGCAATTCCGGCACTGGGTGACATCAGCTGGCTGAACGTTTTGAAATTGCGTGGTAGTTGGTCTAAAGTAGGGCAGGTGAATTTGAAAGACTATACTTATGGCGCTTATGCGTTAAGACCCACTTTTGGACAGGCAAATGGTTATCCCTATAGCGGTGTGGCTGGTTATACAGTAGGGGATGTAATTGTACAAGACAATCTGAAGCCCGAAATTACCAAAGGATGGGAATATGGTATTGATTTTACGTTATTGAACAATAAGTTGGATGGATCTTTTACGGGCTTTTCAACCACTACCGATAACCAGACCATTCAAACCTCAATTTCCCGGGCATCTGGCTTTAGTGGTTATTTGACAAATGCTGGTAAAACTGCCAACAAGGGTATAGAAACCAGGTTATCGTATATGATTGTAGATAACGACAATTTTACAATAAATATGACGGGTACTTATTCCTATACTGATAGTAAGGTAGTAGAATTGAGTTCTACTTTGGAACGACTTGCTATAGCCTCGTATAGTTACGCCGGTTCTTATGCAGTACCTAATATGCAGTTCCCCCAAATATATGGAAGTGATTATGTAAGGGATGATAAAGGCAGGGTAGTAGTGGACAAAACCACCGGAAAACCAAGCGTTGCATCATCGTATGTATATTTGGGTAATGCTAATGCAAAACATATTTTAGGATTAACTCCAAGTATTCGTTATAAGGGACTTTACCTGGCGGCTGTTTTTGAATATCGGGGAGGTTTTAAACGTTACAATGAATTAGGCCGCTCTCTTACATGGTCGGGTATGGGCATTAATACCATAAAATATGACAGGAAAGATTTTGTGTTTCCTAATTCTGTATATATTGATGATGACGGAAATTATGTTGAAAATACAGATATTGTTGTAAATCAGGGAAGTGACGGGTTTTGGACATCGAGCGCTTATAGAAATGTAGCATCTAACTTTGTTACAAACGGCGCTTACTGGAAATTGCGCCAGCTCAGCCTTTCGTATACCCTTCCTGATGCTATCGTAAGAAAAAGCAAGGCAATTAAAAAAGCTACGCTTAGTTTACAGGGAAGAAACCTGTTTTTGTGGATGCCTAAAGACAATGTGTATACCGATCCTGAATACAGTGCAGCAGGCAGCGATAGCAACGGGATTGGTTTGACCGGCTATGATGCGCCACCTCAACGTTATTATGGTGCAACTATTTCTTTAACTTTTTAATTTTTATGATAATGCAAAAGAACTATATTTTGATAGTTTACCTGTTTTTCGCATTGAGTTTTACTTCTTCATGCAAAAAATTCTTAGACATCAACGATAATCCCAATTCCTCCACCACCGCCAGCCCCGACTTGGTATTTCCCCAGGCAATTGTTTATACCGGGTCTGTTGTAAACACTTACAATAGTTATGGTGTGCAGGTAGGTGGTTATGGTGCTAATGCCGGTGGCTATGGTGGTTTTGGTGTAAACTGGACCTATGATTTTGGTACCGATAGTTATAATGGTTTGTGGAACGCCTCTTATGACGTATTGGAAGACCTGCAGTATGTTATCAGTTCAACCGAGGGTAATACCAGTTACGCTTATTATAATGCAGCCGCAAAAATCCTGAAAGTTTTTAACTTTCAGTTATTGGTAGATCAATATAATGATATCCCTTATTCAGATGCGCTGTCTTCTACAAATATCACGCCCGTATATGATAATGCTGAAGATATTTATGTAGATCTGGCCAGGGTTTTGGATACCGCGATTGCTACAATACAGGATGCTGAATACGCTACTGCACTCAGTTCAAGCGTTGATCCTCTTTTTGCAGGCGATATGGACTCCTGGATCAAGTTTGCCAATACCATAAAACTGCGTTTAATTGTAAGGGCGTCTGATTTTGTAACTTTTGATAATACTACCTTTACTTCTGAAGGCTTTTTAACCGATGATGCGGTTGAAAATCCCGGGTATGCGCAGTCCAGCGGGCAAACCAATCCTAAATGGAGTACATGGGTGGTTGACTATACAGGCTCTGCAGCAAACAGATCATGGTTGCCCTCCAAATATGTATTTGGATATTATAACGGGCAGAAACTTACTGATGCGTATAGAGGAGCGGTTATTTTTTATAACTTCTCCAGTACTCCTGTCAACCAGTTGGGGAATACAGAAGATGTCTCTTCTGCGCCAGCAACAGCCGGCCCGTGGTATTCGGGAAGCGGCAGCGGAACTTCTTTAGGCGAAGCTACGGGTGTCATGAAAGGATACGATATGGGAATGCCTTTGCTAACCGCAGCAGAGAGCTATTTCCTGCAGGCTGAAGCGCAGGTAAGGGGTATTATTTCCGGAGATGCCAGCACGGCTTTTACAAACGGGATAATAGCTTCTTTCCATTATTTATACGAGCTGCCAGATGGTACAGTGTCCTCTGATTACGATTATGAAGCGGATGCGGCGAGCTATATTGCGGCTAACAGCACCAGCTATCTGGCCGATTTTAGCCTGGCTACTACCACTGACGAGCAAATAGAAGCTATCATAACACAAAAATATATCGCTTTAAACCAGATAAATAGTTATGAGGGCTGGAATGACTATCGAAGAACCGGATATCCCTTAAGCTCTTCTACAGTTGCCAATAATCCTTATGGCTCTATGGCTTCTACCCAGTCGCTTTCTACAAGAAGTGATAAGTTGCCTTCCAGGATATTATACCCTGCAAGTGAGTATTCTTATAATGGTAGTAATGCTCCTTCCGGAATCAGCCCGTTCACTTCATTAATTTTCTGGGCACAATAATTTGCGGTTTATTTTATTTAATAATAATATATACGAAATGAAAAAATATTTGATAAGCAAGTTGTCTAATTCTATTCTGGCTCTGTCTGCTTTGTTTATTTTCTCTCTGTCATCTTGTTTGAAAGAAGGAGGCGCTTTTCCTACATCAGAAGATACTAACGGAGAGTTTGTAGAGTTAGGAAGTGCGCAAACACCTGATTCTTATACCACTTCATATCAGGCATTTAGTCTTTCAGCAAAGTTTGTAAATGATACTGCCGGTTTTTATGTTATTGTAATGTATACAGGTAAATACGAATATGCACCAGAGGATATAACGCTTACCTTGAGTGTTGATTCTGCTGCTTTAAATACATATAATACAGAAAATGAAACCGAATATGCACTTTTTGATGATGAAATGTTGAGTTATCCTAAAACTGTAACTATTGCTAAGGGAACAGACAGGACCAGGTTCAGGGTAACAGTAAATGACACAACCGGTTTCGATTTCTCCACAAGCTATGGATTGCCGCTAAAAATAGCATCTACAACATATGGTACTATTACGGCAAATACTTCTACAAAAATTTATGCCTTTACGGCTCAAAATGTTTACGATGGTGTATATACAGTTACAGGAAGCATGACTGATGCATCTTTGTCTGGAGCTACCGGATTATATCCTAAAACGGTACATCTTGTTTCCGTTGGATCTGCTGATAATTTATATTTGGATGCAAGTACATATAGCACCAAGTATAACTATTATTTCTTTTTAAATGCTGGAGCAACAACTTATTATGGTAACTTTTGCCCTATATTTCATTTTGACGGTACTTCTGTTGTTTCAGTTACTAATGCATATGGTCAAGGTACTGGTACTAACTCTTCAAGCAGGTATGCTGAATTAAATTCATCTGGTATTAATACCGTTACTTTTGATTCAGATGGTCTACAGGCTCAAACAATTAAGGTAAGCTACCAAATGGGCTCGGGAACACCTGGTTCAGGTACCATACGAACAACCATTACAGAAGTGTACACATATGCTGGCTCCAGATAGTTGAAGGTGTTATTAATTTAATATGAAATAATAAATTTTAAAAATTACAATTAAAAATCCCTGATAACACTTTATCAGGGATTTTTAGTGTTTTTGAGTTATTTTGGATCTGCGGATTTTTTTGATTTATTCAAGCGCTTTTTTTATAACTAATTCCGCTGCTTTTTTTAATTCAGATTGTTCTTTTTCCCTCAATTGGATTTTCAGGGTATTGCTTTCATAGGTATTGATATTTATATGCTGAATACTTTTATTAATGAAGGCTGAAATATCACCATATAAAAAAATGTCGTTATAATAGGAAGGAACGCTGTTTTGCGAAGTCAGATTTTTCTGCACCTTCGATACAGAGAAATCTGTAAACTTAAATATATAATTATTGCCCTGTTCATCAGTAACAGTTACACTATCTGCTTTATCTATTCCTACAGGTAGGGTATTAAACCATGTTAAATGCAGTAAGGTCTGGTTACCCACTGCTAATATAGAAGCCTGGATGCTGCCTTTTATTTCACCATAAGCTTCCGGATTTGATATTTTTATTTTTGTAACAGGAATTTTTATGCCAGATGATTCTATTACCCGCTCTTTTGTCGTTTTATCAATTCTGTCTGTTTTAATTTTTTGTCCTAAAGCAGCGTAGCAAATTAAAATAAAGGTAATGGTTAAAAACTTTTTCATAAACCTGTGTTTGGGATAGTTAATAGATGTTTTATATAAAGGTAATTAAAACTTATTTGTATTATGGGAGACTTTCAATGGGGGTGCATAACATTTTTAGAAACCACTGAGATTCACAGAGCTATTCACGGAGATCACAAGAGCTTTTTAACCGAATATAACCTCAAAGCACTCTGTGTATTCCTCTTTTTCCTCTGTGGTAAATATACATATTCTCAAAAATGTTATACACCCCACAGAAACTGGTAGTAGTTAAAACCGGCAGGAAGTAAAAACAACGCCGGGAGTTTTACATGAGAAAATTTTTATTCCAATAATATTATAAGTCATCAAATATACGATTATCCTGTATTAAATCCGAAAAGTTCGCAGATGTTTTTTCTTATGTGTTGCGGGTACTTTTATGTATCGTTGAAACATTGTCGGTATAAGTATAACGGTATTCTGTCTGTCCGGTATTATTCGCCTGTTCGAACTGAAGCAGAGTTAACAATTTCGGAGATATATTTGATGACAGGTGTTGCCATCGTTGTAAGTTTTAAACAAAGAAAAACATTTTTTGATAAATGTGCCGGGGCTACGCTCCTTACCTGTAAGAGAACCCAATAGACCTTCCGCACTTCAAAATAAGAATGAGCCAACCTCGCCATTTTATTTTGTAGAGATTTGCCGGAGAAACGGGGCTTATAACAATGGTCTGAAGGCGTTTCAGGTTCGTGGATAAAAGAAAGGTAATAACCGTTTCTTTACTGCAGATGTATAAAGCAACAATTATTACCTTCCTGTTTTAATGGTTAATATAGCCGTGCGCTATTTTTTGTTTCCTTTAGCCTGTTTCTTCACGTTTTTTTGTTGCGAATGTGTTTTTTCCCATTGGTTGTGCTGCGGATGCTGTTTGCTTTCAAAATACTTCTCATCCTTGCTGTCGCGGATCATAGGTTGTTTAGATCCCTGCCCTTTATATTTTGCATACGCACGAATATGTGTTTGATTATACCTGTAAGGTTTGGATTGCTTGATCACAACTTTATAAGCGCTGTAAGGATCGAACCGGTATCGTGCCGGCACGGATGAAACATAAATCCAGCTGTTATTGTTTAATATTATATACTTGTTGCTGCTTACATCAAAATATATATTATAGTCCGGAAAATAATAGTAAGGGGCATAATCGTAACCTGTTGGTCCCCAGGCGGGCTGACTGCCAATATTTACCTGAACGCTAACCTGCGCTTTAGCAGCAGGGGTAATAGTCAATCCGAAAAAAAGGACGAACATTGCAATAAGAATCTTTTTCATAATCTAAAATTTAAGTGTTTGTAATTTCTTTGTATTTTGACGCTAAAATAAAGCCAGTCTTGCGGTGCCTTAACTGCCGATCTGTAAACAGAGCCTGCCGGGCTATAAACACTTTGGTTTTATCGATGAAGCAGGCAATATTGTAATTGTGTTAATTACGTAAAACCTCTTTCAGAAACAGCAAGGTATGCTGCCAGGCTCTTTTAGCCATGGTTTCATTATAATCGGGCGATTGGGGATCAGTAAAAGTATGTTTGGAATATGCATAGGTGATGATTTGCCAGTCGGCCTTACCTTCATTCATTTCTGCCACCAGCGTGTTCATGATTTCGGGTGTTACACTTTGATCTGCTGCAGGGTTTTCAATCAATATTTTTACAGGGAGTGGGCCATTAGGCCGTGCGCTATCCCTGCCCAAGCCGCCATGAATGGATACTACGCCTTTAACAGGGAAATTTGCTCTGGCCGCTTCCAATGCACCGGTGCCTCCAAAACAGTAACCAATTACAGCCAGTTTGCCGGCATCTGCACCGGTTTTTATTAATTGCTGCAGCGCCAGTTCTATTCTTTTTTGATAAGCCTTATAATCGCTTTTGTATGTACCCGCCATTTTTGCGGCGGCGGCATTATCGGCCGGTAGGTTTCCTTCGCCATATATATCTGCTACAAAAGCAATATAGCCTTGTTTTTCGAGCGCGATAGCCGCATTTTTTGCCTCCTCGTCTATCCCTTTCCATGCAGGAAGTATTAATACGCCTGGTAATTTTTTACCAGCATTGAGTGTTACCAGGCCATTAAGTTTTTGCGCGCCATCGGTATAACTAACGGGTTTCAGACCCTGTGCAACTGCTGCCAGGGTTGCGAACAACAATGTTGCCATAAAAAATAGTTTATTCATAATAAAAAGTATTTAAGTGAACTTGTTTAAACTTCAAAATTTTCTTTTTTAAATAAAACACAACGACTTAACGACACAAAGGTCTCACAACGTTGTGTTTTCGCTGTGACACCCCTGTCGTTGTGGTCTCTTTCACGATCTATTTGTTCAGATTTTCAAAAAATTTAAACAAGTTCAGTATCAAACCTATTGTTTTATTCATACTTGCTTATTTTTTTAATGAATTTTTATATTCATGATCCCATCGTTTAACATCAATATGCAGGCCAAATAAATCTAAGGCCCGTGCTACAGAGTGGTCGATCATTTCATCCACCGATCCGGGTTTCAGGTATAAAGCCGGAACCGGCGGCATCACTATTCCTCCCATCTCGGTAATAGTGGTCATGGTACGAAGGTGGCCCAGGTGTAAAGGCGTTTCTCTTAACAGTAACACTAATTTTCTCCGTTCTTTTAAAACCACATCGGCGGCCCTCGACATAAGTGTTGCGGTAACACCGGTTGCGATCTCCGACATGGTTTTTACGGTGCAGGGCGCTATTAACATACCAGCTGTTTTAAAGGATCCGCTGGCCAGTACCGAGCCGATATCCCGGATGGAATGTATTTCGTGTGCCAGCGATACCAGCTGTTCATGGGTGATGTCTGTTTCGTAGGAGCGCACCATTTCGGCAGGCTTGCTGACGATAAGATGCGTTTCATAACCTTCCTGTTTTAGCATCTCCAATGCCCGTATACCATATTGTATGCCTGTTGCCCCGCTAATGCCCACTATAATACGTTTGTTCATTGTATGAATCTTTTTGGCTGTAAATTTATTTAAACCATTCGGGCCGAAAAATTATTAATATCTGCACAGCGCGGTGCGGAATTGATCATTAGGGAAACTTTCTGAAATTTTTTTAAAAAAAATGCTAAAAAAAATTTGACAGTTTAAAAATTCTGTTAACTTTATTCCGAAAAAACGATTTTGCCAATCCGAAATAGTTTAATTATAAATCAACAATTGCTTTTTTATGATTTCTTGCAAAAACATGTTCCTAATGCTGTTTTTTGTTGCTGCAGTTTTTATGCCTGCATCCATATCAGCACAAAATGACAAAAACGAGCGGATACATTTGACTGGTGTTGTAAAAGACCCGCTGAATAACGTAATGCCTGGAGTCTCAATTCAAAACCTTGTCTCGGGAGCTGCAACAGCCACAGACGATAATGGCGCTTTTAGTATTGATGCCACTAAAGGAGATTCCCTTGCCGCAAGCCATGTTGGCTACAATACTTATAAGTGGATTTTTAGCGAGCGTATTGTTGAAAACATTATACTGGAATCCGTTGCGGGTGGTATGAACGATGTGGTAGTGGTAGGGTATGGCAAACAGAAAAAAATAAGTCTTGTGGGAGCGCAGTCTACAGTAAAAGCTGAAGAACTGCAACATCCTGTTGCGAATCTCAGTACAATGCTGGCGGGGCGTATTGCCGGCCTGGTTGGGGTGCAGCGTTCCGGCCTGCCGGGAAGCAACGCTGCGGATATATGGATACGAGGTATACAAACTTTTGGAAGTAATGCGAGCGGCGCCCTGGTTATTATTGACGGCATTCAGGGTCGTGATCTGAATAGTATCGATCCGGAAGATATTGAATCGTTTACTGTTTTAAAAGACGCTGCCTCAACGGCGGTGTATGGTTCGCTGGGTGCGAATGGCGTAATATTGATTACCACAAAACGCGGAAAACAGGGGAAAGCGAATTTAATGTTCAACTATAATGAAGGCATCACCATGTTTACCAAACTTCAGGATATGGCTGATGCCAAAACTTATATGGAGCTGAAGAATGAAGCGCTTATTGCTTCAGGTTATGCGGCTCAATTCACGCAGGCATATATAGACAGTACCTTGTCGGGCACAGCGAATCCTTATGTATATCCTAACGTAGACTGGCTCGATCTTCTGTTTAAAAAAACAGCTTCTAACCGGAGATTTAATTTTAGCGCTTCGGGGGGGGGGGAGAACACCCGTTACTATACCTCCATGGCTTATTATAATGAAGCAGCTTTATTGAAAACAGATCCGGATGTTACCTATGATGCCGGTACGCGCTTTCAGCGGTATAACTTTACTTCCAATATTGACATGAACTGGAACAAAACAACTAAGTTTTTCCTTGGAGTAAGCGGTTATATTTCTAATATGAACCAGCCGGGCGCAGGTGCCACGGAAGCTTTTGTGCAGGCAATGAATGCCAGCCCTGTGTTTTACCCCGCCATGTATCCGGGCAATTTAGTGCCTGGCATTGCCTACGGAAGCACTCCTTCGCCCAACCCCTGGGCAGCTGTAACCCAAACCGGTTACACCAATCTGTTTAAATCAAAACTGAATACGAATGCAAGTCTTACCCAGGACCTTGGTTTTTGGGTAAAAGGATTATCATTAAATGCAATGTATTCATTTGATTTGTATAACGAGTCTTCTCATAGCAGAAAAAGATCCAGAACCATTTATTATTTGAACCAGGCGGAGCCTTATAATGAAGACGGAACTTTAAACCTGGAGCAAATGCTTGCCGGGTCTGACGATTTGACCTTTTCAACATCCAATTATTCTACACGCCAGTTTACCTTGCAGGGACAGGCTACTTACGACCGGCATTTTGGCGACCACCATATCTATTCAATGTTAGTATATAATCAATTGAGCCAGATTTATCCGTTCTCAAGCAGTTGGACTGATTTCATTCCGCATCGTCAGCAAAACTACGCGGGAAAAATTACTTACTCATTTAAAGAACGATACTTTGCAGAAGTGAATGCCGGTTATAACGGATCGGAGGATTACGCTCCCTCCCGCAGGTTTGGATTTTTCCCGTCTTTAGGTTTGGGCTGGATATTGTCTAAAGAGAAGTTCTTTGAGCCATTGTTAAATATATTCCAGTTTTTTAAAGTGCGTTATTCCAATGGTATTGCCGGAGCGCCGGGAACGGGATTGCGTTTTGGTTATTTAACCTTAATTACAACTGATGCAAGGGGGATTACTTATGGTACTCCGAGTAGTAATTCTGCGGTATCCGGTATAAATATATCACAATATGGTGCAGATGTTTCCTGGGCAACAGCGCATACACAGGACCTAGGGCTGGAGTTTAATATTTTCAACAACAAATTATCTTTTGTTCTGGATTATTTTAAATCGCACAGAACAGGAGTGTTCTTAACCCGGGCCGATTTTCCAAGCTATGCAGGGCTTCAGTATAATCCTATAGGAAATTTTGGTATTGTAGATGCATCGGGTTTTGACGGAACAGTTGAGTTGTCTGCGATAAAGCTTAGTCCCAAAACTTCCGTTTCTTTCAGAGGAACATTTTCCTACAACCAGGATCGATTAGTAGAAAACAGGGAAGCGCCTTATGCCGATCCTTACCAGGAAAGAAGAGGTCAGAATATTCTTGCTCAGTTCGGGTATGTAGCAGAAGGTTTATTCCAGAGTCAGGCAGAAATTGACAACAGCCCCGATCAGTCGGCTTTGGGTGACCCAAGAGTGGGAGATTTAAAATACAAAGACCTGAATGGTGATGGCGTTATTAATCTATACGACCAAACGAAGATCAGCCGCGGTGATGTACCGGACCTGGTATATGGATTTGGAGTGAATTTTAACGTAGGTAAGTTCTATCTCAGTGCATTTTTCCAGGGCATAAGCGGTGCGTACAGAACTTTGAGTGGCATTGCCCGTGTACCCTTTTCAGGAGACGGGAACGATGGAAACGTGTATGCTAATGTTACCAGCAGATGGACTGAAGATAATCCTATAGACAATCCTATTTACCCAAGATTAGCTTTTGGAAGTGTGGCTTCCGCTAACAATGATGTTGCCAGTACCTGGTGGGTAAGAGATATGGATTTTATCAGGTTAAAAACGGTAGATCTTGGATATAATATACCTGACAATGCCTTTAAAAGAATGGGGCTGAAAAATGCACGTATTTATTTTTCCGGTGTAAACCTGCTGTATTGGAGCAAGTTTAAATTGTGGGATCCGGAAATGAATACGGGAGACGGAAATACTTATCCCAATACGAGAAACTTTTCTGTAGGTATTCAGGCTAATTTTTAATAATAAGAAAATTTTTATATAAAATGAAAAATAAAGTAATTCTTATAACTGCTTTTATCGGGATATTCTTCACGTCCTGTAGCAAATTTCTGGATCAGGTTCCGGACGATGTATTAAGTGAAGAAGATATTTTTGAATCTTTAGTAAACACCAGGAAGTATCTGGCACAGGTGTACACCAATATGCCGGACGAATTTAGCTGCCGCTTTGCGCCAAGCAACTATGCCGGGCCTTATACCGGAGCTTCTGACGAAGCTAATTATTGGTCGTTATCCTGGGTGATGTCCAACTCGCTCAATCAAAGTACCTGGGATAATACGGCGGGAGGCACCTTTTGGATCAACTGGTATAAACCTGTAAGAACGGCTACCGATTTTATTAATAAAATCGATGGCGCTAACGATGCTGAAGTGGACGATATGATAAAAAAGCATTATAAAGGTGAAGCCAGAGCCATGCGCGCCATTTTCTATTTCTGGATGATGCGCCTGTATGGCCCGGTTATTATTTTGGATAAAGAAGTTCCTGTAAATGGCACCGGTGATGAGATATTTTTTGCCAGAACACCATTTGACGAATGTGTGGACTATGTGGTGGGCCAACTGGACTCGGCCTATGCTGAAATTACAGAATCGGTTCAGAACACTTCTCAGCACGCCGATCAGCCTTTGACTTATAGTAATGTGGTAGAATATGGCCGCGTAACTACGGGCGTGTGTAAAGCCTATAAATTGCAGGTTTTAATGCTGGCCGCCAGCCCGCAGTTTAATGGAAATACACAATTAGCCAACCTTAAAAACCAGGACGGAACACAGCTGGTAAACCAAACTTATGATGCCGGCAAATGGACCAAAGCAGTGAACGCCGCAAAAGAATTTCTGGAAGAGTTTGATGGCACTACTTATTCTTTATATAAGGAAACCGATACAGATTCCTGGGTAGCTGCTTATAAATCCTGTAAAAATGTGATTGTTACCGACTGGAATACTGAATGGATTTTTGGCCGGCCCATGTCCACCACCAGCGATTACTGGTACGATATTACGCCTAAATTGGTCGGATACTCATCTGATGTTGCGAAAGGCGCCGGTTTCTTGTCAGTAAACCAATCCATGGTAGACGCCTATGAAATGAAAAACGGATTGCGTATAACCAATTCCTTATCGGGGTACAGCAGTTCAGGGTTTTCTGATTTTAAATCGCCTTATGATTTGAAAGCAAGGTCAACCTTTAATCAATGGGTAAACAGGGAAGCCCGTTTTTACGTAGGCGTAACCTATAACAGGAGTTATTGGCAAAATCAGGCGGGTAGCACCGAAGTAATCCCGGTATTTGAATATAGCGGAAACTCCGGCAAGGTACAAAGCTCATGGGATGTAACTTCAACCGGCTACATTGTTAGAAAGCAACTTGCCACCACCGGTTATTCCAGCAGGGGATGGGTTTATTTAAGATTGGCGCAAATATATTTAGACTACGCAGAAGCGTTGAATGAAGTGGATCCGGGCAATACCGATATATTAAAATATGTAAATCTCATAAGAGTGCGGGCGGGATTACCGGGTTATGGCAGCGGTGATAGCGACATTGAAGCGCCCACCACGCAATCAACGGTTCGGGAAGTGATAAGGCACGAACGCCAGATAGAATTGGCATTTGAAAATGTGCGGTATTTCGATCTGCGCAGGTGGTTAATAGCCGAAGAAACAATGGGTGCCAATGTGTATGGTATGAATGTGTATGCAGACGGAGATGATTTTTATGAAAAAACGCTTACATATAACCGGCGTTTCCTGCAAAGGGACTATTTGTGGCCGGTGCCTAATGATGAAATCTTAAAAGATAAATACCTGGTGCAAAATCCCGGCTGGTGATAAAAATAATGAGTCCCGATATGCATAGCATAAAATTTATATGAATTTTAAAAATGTAAAGAATGAAGTGCAACATTTATAAAAAAACTAATAACCTTACACGCTTAAAATGCTTAGTTGTTTTAACCGTGGGAATATATCTTTCGGGATGTGTTAAAAATGATGACCTGTATTCTCCAAATGAGGGAACTATATACATGCCCCAGGCGTACCAGGATAAATCTATAATGACCCTTTATAAAATGGATGAAGCCCAAACTATTACATTTGGCGCCTATTATGCGGGGTTTAACGCTCCCGGAAGCGATATATCAATAAAATTTGAGATTGATTCTTCATTAGTTGAACAGTATAATACCATTAATTCCTATTTGGGGTATAGTTACTACCTGTTTCCCGATAGCGTTTATTCTATATCCGGTTATAGCACGGTTATAAAAGCCGGTGAAAAAAGTTCTGATCCTTTAACCATAAATGTTTTAGGCAAGAAAATCCAGTTTGGGTACAAATATATGCTGCCCATAAGGATGGTGAGTACATCGGAAGGTAAAATGGATAGCACATTGTCCATTACTTATTTCAAGTTAGACACTTTGCTGACCCGGGTTTATGACTTAACTTCCCAGGCTACACTAACAGTAAGCGATGAAAATAAATATGGCTCCACCGCAAGCGAAGGTTCTCCAAAACTGGTTGACGGCAGTGTGGATACCAAGTTTTTGTCTTTTAGCTATTCCGCTAACTTTTGGATGCAGTTGAGTTTTTCCGAAGCGGTACTTATTGACGCGTATGATATGACTTCAGCTAATGATGCTTCTGAAAGAGACCCTAAAACCTGGGAATTGGTAGGGTCTAATGATGGAACTACCTGGGTTTCTTTAGATGTAAGAACGAGTGAATTATTTGCAGACAGGCTATTAACCCGCCGGTTTAATATTAGTAGTCCCGGAAGTTATAAATACTACAGGTTAAAAGTTACTGAAAATGGCGGGGCAACCCTTTTTCAGCAGGCAGAGTGGCGGCTATTACAATATTATTAGTCGTTGGTTATAATATTTGATCTTTTTTTGCAAAGCCTGCTTTCATCTTTTTTGAGAAAGCAGGTTTTTAAAATATTCCGAGGGAGACATATCGGATATAAAATTGATTTTTCTATACAGGTTGCATATCTGCTGTTATTTGATTATTGGCTGCCAATATTTTTCTTTTAGCAACATTCTCCTGGTCAAAAAGTTCCGGTTGCCTGAAGTGTGAAAACCGGCTTGCCGATTTAAAGTGAATGGTAAAAGAATTGTGTATTGCATTGCGTGTCGGAAACAAGTTGTAATAAGTGCTAATATCTGTAAATGATTTATATTTATCGTGAAAAATAGTATATTTGTGTGTGTTTTCACGATAAGTCGTCTGTTAAAATATGATAAATCAAACCACAAAAGGACGGATAGAAGCCCTGCAAAACCGATACGTTGCACTGGCAAAAGGCAACGAAGCGCTGCTGAAAGAGATAGCCCTTGCCGAAATTCCCGAAATGGTTTATAACTCAAATGCCATAGAAAACTCAACGCTTACTCTGGAAGACACCGAAAAAATATTGGCAGGCGATACCCTGAACCGCAAAGTAAACGTTCGTGAAATATACGAAGCGAAAAACCTGGCAAAAATTACGGAAACCCTGCTTGAAAAAGGCAAACATAAACTCAACATCAAACTCATCTTAGATTTACACAAAACCTTGCTTACACATATTAACGACAGTATTGCAGGGCGTTTTCGCAGTGGCAAAGAGTGGGTGCGTGTGGGCAATCACTTAGGTGCAAACCCGCAATTTGTGGATAGTTTGATACAAGAGTTGGTAAGTGATTATAATAAAAACAAAAGCCGCTATTTTTTAGATACGATAGCACGCTTTCACGCAGAATTTGAAACTATACACCCTTTTGTTGACGGGAACGGCCGTATGGGCAGGGTGCTTATCAATTTGCAGTTAATGAACGCAGGATTGCCGCCTATTATCATTCAGAATAAAAGCAAACACACGGAATACTATCCGTTATTTACAAATTATCCTGCTACAATGAAATTTGGAGGCTTTACAGCATTGTTTGCTTTGCTGTTGCAGGAAGCATTGCACAAACGGATAACAATGCTTACGGCAAAAAAAATAATTCCGCTTTCAGTATGGGCTTCGAAAAACGGGGTAAAACCCAACGTGGCAGCCAATAAAGCAAAACGGCAAACCATTCCCGCATTTCGTATGCGTGAAAAATGGATGATAGCAGCGGAATATACATCAGTTGAATTATGAGCAAACAACCCGGACAAATACTAAACTCAGGAAAACTATTTAAAAAATATTATTTGTCAATAATGCACATCACCCCTCCGACTCAAAAATAATCTGACCGGTTGTTTTAATGTCTAAATATTATCCGCAGCTGCGGCCTGCTGCTTCTTCATGTATTCTGAAGGAGTAAGCCCAAAATATTTTTGGAAGTTCCGGCCCAATTGAGTAACAGAACTGTAGCCAATAATATCTATTACTTCATTTAAACGGGCTTTTTTGGTACTTAATATCTCAATGGCTTTTTTTATTCTGGCCAGGTTAATGATCTCCGAAGGTGACAGATCGGAAAGCGAGTTGATCTTTCTGTATAAGCTGGTTCTGCTCATGTGCATGCTTTTAGCAAGCAGGGGTACGTCTAATTCGGGGTTCGACATGTGCTCGGCTATATGCGTTTCAAGGGCTTCAAGGAAACATTTATCCGTTTCATTAGACGCCATGCTTGTAATATGCGCTGTGGGCGATTTTACAAAATAGGATTTAAGCCGGTCCCTGTTAATGATAAGGCTTTGTATCTGGGCCTTAAGAAAATCCATTGAAAAGGGCTTTTCAATATATACATCAGCCCCAACGTTTAAACCTGCTATCTTGGATTGCAAAGTATTTTTTGCTGTTAACAAAATAACAGGTATATGGCTGAACTGGTAGTCTGATTTTATTTTCTCACAAAATTCATATCCATCAATTTCGGGCATCATTACATCGCTGATGATCAGGTGGATATTGTTTTTATTCACTAATACGAAGGCTTCTTTGCCATTTCGCGCGCAAATAATATCGTAATCGTTCTGCAGGGTGTCCGATAAAATGAAGAGCATATCTTCATTATCATCAACGATCAGTATGGTCTTATTACGATTTATCATTATGGGGCCACAGTTAATTATCTGTGTTTTTAAATTTTACAGGAAAAGATACGGAAAAAATATTTTTATGGTGCCTGACCGTATAAATAAGGGTGCCTTTATGAAGTAATATAAGAGAATGTGCCAACGGAAGGCCAATCCCGGAGCCCGAAATTTTTTCATCATGATGCCTGAAGAAAGGGTCAAACACCTTGTCCCTCAGGTTCTCAGGAATCACAGGGCCGTCGTTTTTTATTTGTAAGATAACCATGCCGGAGCCGGCTGCATGTTCAAATAAAATATCGATATGCCGGTCGCAGTATTTTATGGCGTTATCGATGAGGTTGCTGATTATTTTGGTCAGCGCCTCTTTGTCGGCCGCAATAATGATTTTCTTTTCGGATGAGGCGAACTTCAGCGAAATGTTTTTTTCTGTAAGGGCCGGCTGAAAAGATCGTGCAATTTTTTTAGTCATTTCAACAACATCTATGTCGGAGAGATAAAGTGTATAGTTTTCTGTTTCCACTTTTCTGAAGTCCAGCAACTGGTGTGTCAGGTTCAGCAGCCTTTGGGTATTGCTGTTCATGATCTGCAGGTATTGCTGCAGCTGCCGGTTATTGCTTATGGCCGCAGTGATGCGCTCCAGCGGCAGCTTTATAAGTGTTAAAGGTGTTTTTATCTCATGTGTGATGTTTGTAAAAAAATCTATTTTAGCCTGGTACAGCTCTTTTTCTTTATTCAAACTAAAAATGTGCATTCTGTAACGTTGTTTTTCTTTCTGGCGCGTTACATAATACCCGAAAGAGAGCAAAATAATCGCTATTGTAAATAAGGTATATAATAAGTAGGCAACCGGCGATTTCCAGAACGGCGGCCATATCTCAATCGTTATGTTTTTTTCGTTGGGCATCCATAAACCCGCGCTGTTAGTAGATCTGATGGTAATGTTATACTTGCCGGGAGCAAGATCAACGAACGCTATTTTACGGGTGTTGCCAATAGCGTACCATCCGCTGCCGTTTATTTTATAAGCATATAATATATTAAGCGGATCGGTAAACTGCAAGGCTGCAAATGCAATATTAAAGGTTGCCTGGTTATGTTTAAGCTGCAGCTCTTTTTTCAGGAGCAGGGGGATGTCATTATTAAAGCCGCTCTGGCTTTCTAAATGAATACCTGTCTGCTGCAGCGCTGTTATATATAAGGGGGGCACAAACCGGGCTATATGAAAAAAGGCCGGGTTGAATTTTATAAGCCCTTTTATGCTGCCCAAATATATATCGCCTTCTTCATTTTTGTACGCCGACTGGTAGTTGAACTGGTTATTGAGCAAACCATTATTTTTTCTGAACACCCTTATCTGCTGTGTATGTGTATCCAGGTGGACCAGGCCCTTTGAGGTAGTAATCCAGTAATTATTGAGGTTGTCTTTTATAATAGTATAAACCATATTGCTGGGCAGTCCCTGCTCTGTACTATAGTATTTAAAAGAGGTATCCGCCAGGTTAATGTCAAACAGCCCGTCGATAGTGCAAACCCACAGGTGGTTGTTTGTATCGGGCATCAGGTATAAAATGCGGGTGTTGCGGAGGATATGCTTCCTGTCGGCAGTTAGCCTGAAGGCGCCTGTGTCGTTTTTATTCAGATAAAACAGCCCCTGGTTATGCGTGCCCAGCCATACAGTGCCATTGCTGTCCTCTGCAATAGCCGAATAGAATACCGCTTCCGGTAATGCCGGTTGCGGGTAAAAGCGCTCTTTATTGATGTCGAAACTGAAGACGCCGTTAGCAGTGCATAACAGGATGTCTCCCCCGGAGGTTTGTAATATTTTATTTATGAAATTACTCTTCAGGTCGAATGCGCCGGTTCCGGCATTAAAGTGTTTAACCACCCTCCTGGCTGAAAGATCCATGATGTCGAGCCCTCTTTCAAAAGTGCCGATCAGTAATTTATTTCCCACAGCCAGCAGGCCGTGTATGTTCGAACTTGATAAACGGTTGCGCCCGTCGGGTTTATATTTTTCAAAAATATTTTTCCGGGGATCGAACAGGGTAAGCCCCCCGTCTTCCGACCCGATCCATAAATGCCCGTATCTGTCTTTTGTGATCTCCCTCACGGCATTGCCGCTTAAAGAATGAGGGCTGGTTGTAGGGAAATATTTTTCAAAAGACAAAGGGGCATAAGGAAGATAGTTTACCCCGCCAAAATAAGACCCGATCCATATTCCGCCCTCGCTGTCCTTACATAAAGCATAGAGGGCATTGTCTGAAAGCGAGAAAGGATTTATTGAAGACTTTAACAGATGCTGATATTGATTGTTGACAGGATTATATATATACAGGCCGTTTTCGGTACTTACAAAAAAGCTGCTATCCGAAACCTGTAATATATTCCGTACAAAAACAGTTGCATATTCTTTTTCTTCCTTAATAAGCTGCCTGATCCTTTTTTTAGACAGGTCAAATTCCTGCAACCCGTCCTTTGAAGAGCCTATAAGCAACCGGTTGTTTTTACAGGCATGAATGGCTTCAATGCTGCTTCGCGGCCGATTGGTTATTTTATAAATGTTAGCCTGGTTGTTATGTAAATAAACAACTTTTCCGTCGGTGGTGCCGATCCAGATACCTTTTTTTACATCTTTATAAAGTACAGAAACATTGGTGATGCCGGGTATATATTTTTTTACCGCGATGTTTCTTTGTGTATCATAATAATAAAGCTCATTGCTTAAAATAAACCAAAGCCTGCCGTCATCATCATCGCAAATACTGCGCACTGTTCCGTTTTCCAGCGGCAGCGGTTGCCGGAAATCATCAATTGCAGGGTCGTACCGGAAGAAGCCTCTTTCTGTGCCTGCCCAAAGCAAGCCTTTGCCATCTTCATATAAACAGAAAATGGAATTGCTTTTAAGGCCATGCGGCTTGTTTGGTGAATACCTGTACACTTTAAAATCACTGCCGTCAAACCTGTTCAGTCCTTCCGAAGTGCCCAGCCATATAAAACCATATTTATCCTGCAGCGCTGTTATCACCGTGTTATTAGATAAGCCGTCTTCCACCTCGTAATGCCTGAAATAAAAGGGTTGCGCCCCTGCATGTATACAGGAAAGACAGGCAACTAATATTATCAAAACACTTTTCATCATAAGACAATAAAATTCGTTCACTCAAAAATGGAACAATTTGATGAATTTTTGGTACAAAATGAAAAAACGTTTTTGGATGATGCATATACCTTTGTCTCGTTGCCTGATAACTGATTTTATGAAACGAAAAAAAGTATTGTAAACAGGTGTAAAAGAGAAATGATTGTTGCCGGTATGGAATAGCTTACGATTGTTGCCAGGCTATTGGCATATTCGATTGCAGGCCCGATAGTAACTCCATGCTGCTCTATAAGTAAATTACTATAATATGATTGTACAAAGTAGTGTCCATGCTATTTGCAGGTCTTTTTATTGCCTAATGGTGATCGTTGCCTTACTTACCGCCTGTACGCAAAAGGATAAAGACATCCTCGCCTCCGATCAGCCCGAAATTACTTCAGTGCTGCCGCAAACAGGCTGGTCCGGTGATACGGTTGTTATAAAAGGTACCGGCTTTACCGATCAGTCTGTTGTGCTGCTCAACGGCAGTGAATTTTCTTTTTTAGATTATGCCGATGGTCAGTTCAGGTTGATCATGCCGGTGGGAAGTGGTATTTTCAATATAAGGGTGGTTAACGGGTCGGCCAGGTCAAATAATATGATCTTTACCTATAGCGGCCCGCTGATCAGCGCCCTGTCCGATACAACCGGCTGGGCAGGGGATACCCTTACACTAACGGCTAAAGGAATTACCGACACTACTTATTTGCTATATAATGGCGCAACAATCGATATACTGGATAAGGAAGGTGACACGATCAGGTTTATAGTGCCTGAGGGATCGGGCACTGCTACCATAACTATTGCCAACGGCGATATGGTTTCTAATGATGTGCAGTTCACCTACAATACATACACCAACCCCGTGTTTACGCCTATTCTGGCTGACCCTACTGTTTTTAAAGATCCTGTTTCCGGTAATTTTTATGCTTATGGCACCGAAAACTACTGGAGCACAGACGGCAAAACGCATATAGTGGCCATTGTAAAATCTACCGACATGGTGCACTGGGAGTATGTGGCCGATGCGCGTTCACTGCCAAGCCTGCCTGGAGAACAGGAGCGAACATCTGGGCGCCGGATATTGCCTATGTAAATGGTAAATATCATTTGTATTATGCCTATTCTTATTGGGACGATCCCGATCCGGGCATTGGCCTTGCCATTGCCGACAGTCCCGAAGGACCGTTTGTTGATCAGGGTAAATTATTTTTCTCGAGCGAGGTAGGCGTAAGAAATTCTATCGATCCGTATTATTATGAGGATGACGGCAAGAAATATTTATTCTGGGGAAGTTTCAATAACAACCTGGGAACGGCCACTGCCACCGGCATCCACATGATTGAATTAACTGATGACGGCAAAGCCATTAAAGACCCCTCCACAAAAATAAAAATAGCCGCCGAAGATTGGGAAGCGCCCATGGTGTATAAGCATGGAGGCTATTACTGGTTTTTTGGCTCAAAAGGATCCTGCTGTGCGGGTACCGGCTCCACTTACCGTGTGATGGTGGGCAGGGCTACCTCTCTTGCAGGGCCGTACCTGGGAGAATTGGGAGCTTCCATTTTAAATACAGATAAAGGCACTTATGCCTTGCAGGGTAACAGTGTTTTTGTAGGCCCGGGCCATAATTCAAGGATCATTACGGATAAGCTGGGCCAGGACTGGATCTTATACCATGCCATGGATGTAAACAATGCAGTAATAGACGGGGTAAACCAGCGTGCCCTGATGCTGGACCGGGTAAACTGGAATGCCACCACCGGGTGGCCTTTGATCAACGATGGCTATCCCTCATCCGATCCCATGGTAAGCCCCAGGTTTTAACAATAATCACAAGTGTATAAAAACTTTTAGAATGAAAAATTTCCGTTCAAGATTGCAGGCGCATAAATGGCTGCTTAGCCTGCTGGTAATGGCCGTTGCTGTTTCCTGTCAAAAAAATAGTTTTGAAAAACCGGTTGTGGTACTCACGGCGTTTGATCCCAGCCTGCCGGTGATTATTGATTCGTTTACGCCCGACAGCGGCGGTGTAAGTACGCAAATGCTTATTTACGGCAGCAACTTCGGCACCGACCCTTCTAAAATACAGGTGTTTGTTAATGATAAAGCAGCGCCTGTAATTGGCTCCACGGGAACCATTATTTATGCTATGGTGCCCTCGCGCGCCGGCACGGGCAGGGTAAAAGTGATGGTTACCAATGGAGAACAAACCAAGGAAACGAACTCTGAGATCAACTTCAGTTATATCTACAAGCCATCTGTGGGTACCTTAGCCGGGTTTAAGAACGAAAATAATGAAACCTCAATAGTTGATGGAGATATAGCTACCGCACAATTTGAGCAGCCTTACTGGTTGTGTTTTGATAATCATAAAAACCTTTATCTGCTCGAAGAATACCGGGGTCTCCGCTTTATTGACTCTGCAGCAACGAATGTTAAAACGCTGTTCAGGGTGGGCAACGGCTTAGACCGGCCGAGGACACTTGCCTTTAACCCGACTTACGACACCTTATATATCACCAATGATCAGTGGAGCGTAACGGGGCTAAGCACTGTAGTAGCAACTCTTGCCGACAGCTTTACTACCTGGAGTTCTCTTATTTACAACCTTACTACAAACGGCAGCGCCGTGCAGCCGCAAACAGGCGATTATTTTTACAATTCCTATTCCACCGGGGCGATATTCAAATGGGACAGAACCAACAAGGTATCGAACGAGTTGTTCAGGATAGGCGATGTAAACTGGGAATTTAATATACAGTTTGCCCCCAGCGGAGATTTTGCCTATATCTGTGTGGTAAACCAGCATTATATTTTAAAATCGCGCTATAACCGGCAAACCGGCCTGCTCGAAACGCCCGTACACTTTGTGGGTACCAGGCGCTCTGCAGGCTATAAAGATGGTGTGGGCACTGATGTTTTGTTTAACGAGCCACACCAGGGCGCTTTTGACGAGTTTGATAATTTTTATGTATGCGACCGGGTGAACCATGTGATACGAAAAATTACACCGGAGGGCATTGTAACCACTTTTGCAGGCCGGCCCAATGATCCCGGCTATGCCGATGGCGCTTTAAGAGATGCGCAGTTTGACAGGCCCAGCGGAATAGCTTATGACGCCGCATCCGGCACCTTTTATATCGCCGATGAAAATAATGCACGTATCAGAACGATTATCACAGAATAATATCAACAGGTTCTTATGATAAAAAACATATTATTATTACTGCTGCTGTTTGCAGTTACAGAGAAACTTTGCGCACAGGACTCGCTGGTGGTAACCGGTACCGTATCCGACGAAATGGGCCAGCCGCTTACAGGAGTTAGCGTATCAGTAAAAGATAAAGTGGGCGGCGCTTTAACAGATGCCAAAGGCCAGTACAGCCTGCAGGCCGAAACCTACGCAACCCTGGTGTTCTCTTATGTAGGGTTTCAGCAGCAGGAAGTTAAAATAGGTACTAAGAGGTTATTGAACATAACACTTAAAACGGCAAGCGCTAATGTGATGGACCAGGTGGTGATCACTGCCGTAGGCGCGCAAAAAAAAGCGACCGTTGTGGGGGCTATCACCTCGGTAAATGTTGATGATTTAAAAATGCCTACCGCTAATATCACCAATGCGCTGGCAGGCAATGTGCCCGGCATCATCGCTATGCAAACCTCCGGGGAGCCAGGCAATAACCAGTCCGAGTTTTGGATAAGAGGTATTTCCACTTTTGGCGCCAGCCAGTCGGCGCTGGTGTTGGTAGACGGCTTTGAGCGCCCTTTCAATGAAATAAATATTGAGGACATTCAGTCTTTTTCCATTTTAAAAGATGCCTCCGCTACTGCCTTGTACGGCTCAAAAGGCGCTAACGGCGTGGTATTGATCACTACTAAAAAGGGTAAAGTGGGTAAAGTAAATGTGGATGGTAAAGCCGAATACGGCTATAATACACGTACCCGTACCCCCGAATTTGTGGATGGCTATGTATACGCCCAAATGGTTAACGAGGCATTGGTAACCAGGAATCAGCAGGCGCTTTATTCGCCCGTGGAACTGGAGATTATCAAAAATAATTTGGATCCCGATCTCTACCCTAATGTGGACTGGCAGGAAAAAATGCTGAAGGACGGGGCCAATTTTTACCGTGCGGCAATTAATTTATCGGGCGGCGCCACTATTGCCCGCTATTTTGTTTCGGCCAGCTACGTAAATGAAGGAGGTATGTACAAGTCGGATGCTGCTGCTTTAGACGGTTACAAAACCAATGCAAACCTGTCAAGATGGAACTACCGTGTCAACTACGACCTGGATGTTACTAAAACCACCACGCTGGCCCTGGGCGTTTCAGGCTTCCTGGAAAAACAAAACCTGCCGGGCCTCGCCGATCAGAACATCTGGTATTCTCTTATCGGGCAAAATCCCATCTCCATTCCGTTTATGTATTCCAACGGGTTTGTGCCGGCTTATGGCACCGGTACCAAAACAAATCCCTGGGTGCTGGCCACCCAAACCGGTTACAGGGAGCATTGGCAAAATAAAATGGAAACCAATGTAACGCTGAACCAGCGCCTTGACGCCATTATTAAAGGGCTGCGTGCAACCGCAAGAATTGCTTTTGACGGTAATAGTGAAAATGACATCAACAGGAAAAAATGGCCCGAACAATACCAGGCGCTCAGGAGGCGTGCAAGAGACGGCAGCCTCATCTTTACCCGCATTAGCACCGAATCCCTGCTCTACCAGGAAACAAGTTCTTCCGGTGAGCGCATTTACCAGGCAGACCTGGAATTAGGGTATAACAGGACGTTTAATAATGCGCACACAGTTGAAGGGCTGATCAAAAGTTTTCAAAGAGAACAAAGACAAACCCAGAACCTGGGCACCGACATTGTAAACGGCATCCCCCGTCGTAATCTTTCTTACTCCGGCCGCGCCATGTACGGGTATAAAAACAGGTACCTGGCCGAGTTCAATTTTGGCTATACCGGTTCCGAAAACTTTAAGCCGGGGCACCAGTTCGGGTTCTTCCCTGCCGTTGCCGTTGGGTGGAATGTGGCCGAAGAAAAATTTATAAAGGATCATCTGGACTGGCTCGATCTTTTTAAGATCCGTTATTCAATTGGCGAAGTGGGCAACGATGTAGTGGGCGATAATGTGCGGTTTCCTTATTTGAGCACTATTACAAGCGGCGGCACTTTTAATTTCGGTACCACCATCACCCCTAACAGTTACACCGGATTATATTACACCCAGGTATCTTCCGATGAGCTTACCTGGGAAATAGCGAGGAAGCAGAATCTTGGTTTTGATATTAATATTTTAAAAAGCCTGTTCTCACTTACTGTCGACATTTTCCAGGAAAGCCGGCGGAATATTTATATGCAGCGGACGCAACTGCCTGCTATAGTAGGCATCAGCAGTCAGCCCTGGGCCAATGTGGGAAGAATGGATAACAGGGGGATTGATGGTAATATCAGTTTCCACAAAAAACTAAATAAGGTGGACTTTTCTGTAAGGGCAAATATGACCTATTATAAAAATAAGATCACTGAACGCGATGAGCAGCAGAACTTTTACCCTTATCTGATGCAGCAGGGCTTCCGCTTAAACCAGAGCCGCGGCTTAATTGCATTGGGGCTTTTTAAAGACTATGATGAAATAAGAACCAGCCCCACACAATCCTACGGTACCTACATGCCCGGCGATATCAAGTATAAAGATGTGAATGGCGATGGTATTATTGATGATGATGATATTGTGCCTATTGGGGCTACTTCGGTGCCGGCAATGATCTATGGCATGGGCGCTTCCGCCTCCTGGAAAGGAGTGGATATTAATATATTGTTCCAGGGCGCGGGCAGGTCTTCCTATTTCCTTAACGGGCCTACTATCTATCCTTTTTCCGAAGGAGACTGGGGTAATATACTTACCGAAGCGGCGAACCCCGCCAACCGGTGGATATCTGCCGATATTTCGGGCGATGCTGCAACAGAAAACATCCATGCTAAATATCCAAGATTAAGCTATGGAGGCAATGCCAATAACTACCGGGCCTCTACCTACTGGCTGAGAAATGGTTCGTACCTGCGTTTTAAAACGCTTGAGCTGGGTTATACTGTTCCCAGCCGTATCGCAACCAAGTTCAAACTGTCCGCTTCGCGGGTATATTTTATAGGATACAATCTTTTAGTATGGGATAAGGTAAAAGTATGGGACCCCGAAATGGCCAGCAGCGACGGCACACAATATCCCTTAGCCAGAACTTTTACGCTGGGCATGACCTTTAAATTTTAAAACAATACGTATATGAAGCAATATATATTTTACATAGCTACTACAGTGCTTTGTATTTCGGTACTGGTATCCTGTAAGAAATACATGGATATGGATCACTTTTTTAAAGACAGGCAGAATATTGATACCGTTTTTGCCCGTAAAGATTATTCTGATCAATGGCTGGCAGACACTTACACCCATTTGCGGGAAGAAAATATAGATGTGGCCAGCAAGGATTATGCACCTTTCAACCTTATTTCCGATGACATGTTTTTTGGCGACCGGGGCGATGAAAATGATGGCCGCAGCTATAAAAGCTATAAGAACGGGGAGTATGATGAAAGCTGGATACAGGGTTCCTGGTCATCCTGCTATCAGGGTATTCGCAAAGCCACTATTTACATTTATAATATCGATGCAAACAGGGAGATGACTGCTGCCGAAATTGCAGATGGTAAAGCGCAGGCAAGGTTTTTACGTGCGTATTATTACTGGTTACTGATAAGGAAATATGGACCTGTGCCCCTGGTGCCCGAAGAAGGAATTGACTATACGCTGAGTTACGAGGACCTGGCTTATCCCCGCAACACTTATGACGAGTGTGTGGATTTTATTACCAGCGAGCTGGCAACGGCAGCGCTTGATTTACCCCTGGTAAGGGCAGACCGTGATATGGTGCGGCCTACAAAAGGCGCCGCTCTGGCAGCCCGTGCCAAAGTATATTTATATGCGGCAAGCCCCGAGTTCAACGGTAATACAGAATTTGCCGACCTGGTAGACGATAATGGAAAACAGCTGATCGCCCAGCAATATGATGAACAAAAATGGGCGCGGGCCGCTGCCGCAGCAAAAGATGTGATCGACTTGGGCGTATACAGATTATTTACAGCGCCTTTTACCGCTACCGATCAGGGAGAGGCGCAGCCCAAAACTATTGTGCCCCCCTATAATGCAAAATATTCCGATGCTAATTACCCCAGCGGCTGGAAAAATATAGATCCCTTTGAATCATACCGGCAATTGTTTAATGGCGCCTTAACGGTGGCGGCGAATCCTGAACTGATTTTTTCGCGGGTAACGGAAACCAGCGGCGTGGGCCCCGATGCTTTGGCCAAGCACCAGACCCCTTACTCTATGGGTGGCTGGAATGCGCATGGCATTACTCAAAAGCAATGCGATGCGTATTATATGAACGATGGTACCAATGTGCCCACCAGCCCGAGAGTTTCGGGTTATACAGAAAATGCCACCGATTACCTGCCTTTACCTGCAGGCGTATCTTTACAATATGCCAACAGGGAACCCCGCTTTTATGCTTCGGTGGCCTACAACGGGAGCATCTGGTACCGGTTAAGCGCTTTGGATGTAACCTTAAGAAGCGCCCAGATATTTTATTACAGGGGAGAGCCTGACGGTAAGCAGCCGGCCTCGCCGCAGTTTTATATCAGAACCGGGCTGGGCATTAAGAAATTTGTAAACCCTAATGATTCCTGGAATACTTCAATCACTGGTTCCTATACCATTCCTAAGCCAGAGCCGGCTATCCGCTATGCGGAAGTATTGCTTATATATGCCGAAGCATTGAATGAATTAGACGGTTCTTACAGCATCCCGGATTACACGGGCACAAAAACGCAGGTAGTGTCAAGGGTAACCTCAGAAATGAGCGCCGCCATAAGCCAGATACGCATACGCGGTGGCGTACCCGATTATGACGCCGCTGTATATGCCTCCAAAGAGCTGTTCAGAACAGCGCTCAAAAGAGAAAGGCAGATCGAATTATTAGGCGAGAACCATCGCTACTACGATTTAAGACGATGGAAGGATGCGCCTGTAGAAGAAGCTACCCCCGTTATGGGCTGCAATATGGATATGACGGAGGCCCAGCGCGACCTGTTTCACACACCGGTGGAAGTGCCGTCTTTCCCTACCATTTTTGTAAAGAAAATGTACCTCTGGCCCATTTCTTACGATGAATTAAAAAGAAACAGCAGGCTTACACAAAACCCCGGCTGGACCACACCCTACTAAAAAAATATGCAGATGAAAAAAATATATTTATATATTATTATTGCCGTTGTTTTGGGAACTTCCTGCAACAAAGAATGGACGGACGAACTCTATATAAATGAAGTTTCGTTTGTTAAAAGTGGCGTTACCACGGTATATGCCAAGTATAACAGCGAAGGCGGGCAGGTAACTTTAAAAGTACCGGTGGTTGTAAGCGGCACTACGGGTAATAATGATGATATCAGCGTTACCATAGGTATCGATAAAGACACACTCGCCGACCTGAACTTTGACCGCTTCCGGCTGAGGGATGATCTCTACTTCTTAGAGCTGCCAACGGCAAACTACTCATTTGAATCGATGACCACCACGATCCCCAAAGGATCAGATGAGGGCTATTTTAATTTAAACCTGAAAATGCAGGGACTGGATATGATTAATAAATACATTTTACCGGTTGAAATTGTTTCTACTTCTAAAAATAATGTCTCCACAAGAAAATGGTTTAAAAAGAGTTTAATGCAGGTGATCCCTTTTAACGATTTTTCGGGCGCCTATTCCAATGCCGGCCTGGTTTGGGACAGGGATATTGCGGAAGAAAGCCAGACCGCATTAAGCACCCCCACCAGAAATGCATGGGTAGTAGATGAAAATACGGTTTTCTTTTTTGCCGGCATTGTAGATGAAGAAGCGAAGGACAGGGCGAATTATAAAATTTTTGCAACCTTTAATGCCGATAGTACCGTTACGCTCACCGCGTCGAATAGCGCTATTAATTTTTCGCAGCAAAGCGGCACCTATACCATAACGAAACGGATGGATGATGTACAGCCCTATTTAGAGGTTACGGATATTATCGTGACCCTGGAATATCAGTACAGTGATATTACCAACATAGAATATCCTATTAATTACAGGTTTACAGGTACGCTTACGCTGGAAAAAGTAAGAAATACCCAGATCCCCGAAGAAGATCAGCAGGTGGTCGTTGAATAAATTCAAATTATCAAAATAAAAATTTCCTTGAATGATCAAATGTTTTTTTAAGCCCCTGATTTGTTTAGTAGTTTGTTTATCTTGTGTAACAGTTTATAGCCAAACCAGTAAAGCGCCTGCATACCCGTTGATAACGCACGATCCTTACTTTAGTATCTGGTCATTTACTGATGATCTCGCAGCTTCTCCAACAAAACACTGGACAGGCGCTAATCAGGGTCTCACAGGGTTTATAAAAGTGGATGATAAGATATATCGTTTTTTGGGAAGGGAAGAGAAAACCTACCAGGTTTTATTACCTGCAGCAGCGGATAAAGCATATTCCGTAAAATATACCGGGCGCCAGCCGGCAAATGACTGGAAAAGTACCGGCTTTAATGATAGTAAATGGGAAAAGGGGGAAGCGCCGTTGGGCGATGGAGACCCGTTAGTAAAAACTCAATGGCAGTCCGATGAGCTTTGGGTGCGCAGGGAATTTACCATCTTAAATAATAAGGAAGATGATCTGTACCTAAAGCTAAATCATGACGACAACATTGAAGTTTATCTCAATGGTGTCGAAATATATAAAGCAGAGGGGTGGGTGCATAAATACATTTATATACCCATTAAGAATGCAGCTTCTGTTATAAAAAACGGAAAGAATGTGTTGGCTGTACACATTAAAAATACAGCCGGTGACCGCTATCTGGATTTTGGCCTGGTTAGAGAACAAAAAACAGCGGTTTCCAATGCCATTGCAGATGCCGTTCAGCATACGGTAGCTATAAAGGCTACTCAAACAATTTATGATTTTACCTGCGGTCCGGTTAATTTAAAAGTAACTTTCACCTCTCCCTTGATTTTAACAGATCCGGATCTTATGTCCAGGCCCGTATCTTATATCACTTTCAATACAACGTCAAAAGACAAACGCCACAGGAATGTGGAAGTCTTATTGAATGTTTCATCCAACCTCTCGGTAAATACACCTGCACAGGAGGTTGTTGCCAGCCAGTATACCGCCGGCAAGGTATCTTTTTTAAAAGCAGGAACAATATCGCAGGATGTATTAGCCAAAAAAGGCGACGACCTGCGTATTGACTGGGGGTATTTATATACCGCCGTACCCCGGGGCAGTGGTGCGCAGCAGTTTATAGCAGCCTCAGACGAAGCGGCGCTGCGGGTATTGAACAGGCAGGCTGAAATGCCGGGTATTAAAGAGCAAAGAGGAAAGCAGTTGCAGTTAAGCACCGTTTTACAGCTAAATACAGATCAGCCTGCCGGCGCTAAAATATTATTAGGATATGATGACATCTGGTCGGTGGAATACTTTGGAAAAAAACTGCGCCCATGGTGGAACAGGAATAACAATACCACTATTGAAAAGCAACTGCAGGCCGCCCATGAAGATTACACAGCAACTATTGCCAAATGTAATGTGCTGGATAAAACCATCTATAACGATGCCCTGAAGGCAGGAGGGGCAGCGTACGCCAGGCTTTGCGAGATCAGCTACCGGCAGGTAATTGCCGCGCATAAGCTGGTGCAAGGCCCGCAGGGCGATTTGCTCTGGCTGTCGAAAGAAAATTTCAGCAATGGCTGCATCAACACCGTTGATCTTACCTATCCCTCAGCGCCGTTATTCTTAGCGTATAATACTGAATTGGAAAAAGGAATGATGAACGGAATTTTTTATTACAGCGAAAGCGGCAAATGGAAAAAACCTTTTGCCGCGCACGACCTGGGCACCTATCCCCTGGCGAACGGGCAGGTGTATGGCGAAGATATGCCGGTTGAAGAATCGGGCAATATGATCATACTGGCCGCAGCCATAGCGAAGGCAGAGCGTAATGCGGATTATGCCAAAAAGCATTGGCAGACGCTAACCACCTGGACTGATTACTTAGTTGAAAACGGCTTCGATCCCGCCAACCAGTTATGCACCGATGATTTTGCGGGCCACCTGGCGCGCAATGCCAATCTTTCTTTAAAAGCAATTATGGCCATAGAAAGCTACGCCGCGCTTGCAAAAATGTTAGGAAAAAATAATGTGTATAATAAATATCATGCCGTTGCAAAATCTATGGTTTCAAATTGGATGCGGCTTGCAGATGATGGAGACCATTACACCCTGGCCTTTGAAAAGAAAGGCACCTGGAGTCAAAAGTATAACCTCGTTTGGGACAGGGTGTTGCAGTTCAACATTTTCCCACGCGAGGTTTTTGAAAAGGAGATGAAATATTATCTTGGCCGGCAGCTCCAGTACGGCCTGCCGCTTGACAGCCGCAAAACTTATACAAAAAGCGACTGGATCTTATGGACGGCCTGCTTAACCGGCAGCGACAGTGATTTCAGGGCGCTGGTGGAACCGGTATATAAATATGCGCTGGAAACGCCCACACGCGTACCTTTAAGCGATTGGCATGAAACAACAGATGGCAGGCAGGCTGGTTTCCAGGCAAGGAGTGTGATCGGTGGTTACTGGATGAAAGTTTTAGATGATAAGCTGAACCGATAGATAATTTTTACAATGGGTACATAACACTTTCGCGCTTCCCTCTGTGTTACTTTGTGCCGTCCTCCGTGTGCTTTGTGGTCAAAAACTATTTGATATTGCTTTGTCTCTTTGCTCCTTTGCGGTCTTTGCGTGAAACAAAATGAGTCTGTTTTTTATATAGCTTTGTATTAATTGCACTGTCCGCCATTGCACCTGAAAATGATATATAGCAAAAAACATTATGCGCACAATAACCCGTATATTGGGAAAATGAAAATAAAGTTTCTTATACTTTTTCTTTTGCCTGTTGTGGCATTTTCCCAGTCCCGCAATCTTGTAAAATATGTAAATACATTGCAGGGAACCAACTCCGGCTTCGAGCTGACACATGGAAATACCTATCCTGCTACAGCATTGCCGTTTGCCATGCATACCTGGACACCGCAAACTGGTAAAAACGGCGACGGCTGGAAATACCAGTACGCAAAAAATACCATCCGCGGCTTTCAGCAGGCGCACCAGTGCAGCTCCTGGACAAACGACTATGCGGTCTTTTCATTAATGCCGGTTATGGACAACCTGGTGGTAAATGAAGATGAAAGAGCATTAGCATTTGATCATAAAAACGAAATAGCAAAACCGCATTATTACCGCGTACAATTTGACAATAATATAGTAACAGAAATGGCTCCTTCAGAAAGAGGGGCGCACCTGAGATTTACCTTCCCGGCAAAACATAAAAGCTTCCTGGTGCTGGATGGTTATACCGGCCTGAGCGGTATTAAAATTTATCCTGATCAAAAAATGATAACGGGTTTTGTAAGTAACGGGCACGGATTTAAAAAAGAATGGAGAAACTATTTTATCATTTATTTTGATCAGCCTTTTGTTAACTACGGAACCTGGGAAAATGAGCACAACACAACACAAACGGGCGCCTCGGCCGCCGAAGGAAAAGGCCGTGGTGCATGGCTGCAATTTAAAGAAGGTGCAAAAGTGCAGGTAAAAGTGGCTTCATCATACATCAGCCAGGAACAGGCGGGGTTAAACCTGGAGCGCGAGTTGGGAAAAGACGCATCGCTGGAAATTACAAAAGCTAAAGCCGAAAAAATATGGAACAGGCATCTCGGGCAAATACTGGTTGAAGGCGATATTGAAGCAGATAAGGACACTTTTTATTCCTGTTTTTTCAGGGCAAGTTTATTTTCACGTGCCTTTTATGAATACGATAAAAATGGAAACCCTTATTATTTTAGTCCTTACGACGGTACCGTACATGAAGGCTATATGTTTACAGATACCGGCTTCTGGGACACATTCAGGGCACAGTTCCCGTTAAATGCATTACTGCATCCCCAAATGCACGGGCGTTATATGAAAGCCCTGCTGGATGCGCAGCAACAATGCGGTTGGTTGCCTTCCTGGAGTTTCCCCGGTGAACAGGGCAGCATGATCGGAAACCATGCCATTTCCTTATTGGCGGATGCATGGGCAAAAGGCATTCATACATTCGATCCGCAGCAGGCCCTTGACGCTTATTACCACGAAGCCAATAATAAGGGACCCTGGGGGCCGGCAAATGGAAGAGATGGATATAAAGAATATAACACGTTAGGGTATGTGCCTTATCCTGAGTACAGAGAAGCTACTGCTAAAACACTTGAATATGCTTATGATGACTTTTGCGGGTATACTTTAGCCAAAGCAATTGGTAATGATCATTATCAGCAGGCTTTCTCCGGTAAAATTTATAATTACAGGAACGTTTTTGATAGCGCAACCAGGTTTATGAGAGGAAAAGATGCCAGTGGTAACTGGTCGGAGAACTTCAGCCCCGTTGAATGGGGCGGCCCTTTTACAGAAGGTAATGCCTGGCATTGGGTCTGGTCTGTATTTCATGATGTAAACGGATTGATAAAAATGATAGGAGGTGATGCGGCATTCTGTTCCAGGCTTGATTCGGTCTTTACTATACCTAATGAGGTAAATGTGGGCACTTACGGTTCTATGATCCATGAAATGAAAGAAATGGTAATGGCTAATATGGGCCAGTATGCGCATGGTAACCAGCCTATACAGCACATGCCTTATTTGTATTGCTATGCAAGGCAGCCGTGGAAATCCCAGCAGCATGTGAGAGAAGTGATGGCGAAACTTTATAACGCAACGGAGAATGGCTACCCGGGCGATGAAGACCAGGGACAAACTTCTTCCTGGTATGTGCTGAGCGCATTAGGCTTTTACAGTGTATGCCCCGGTACTGATCAGTATGTGCTGGGCAGCCCGTTATTTAAAAAAATAACCATATCCCTTGAAAATGGCAAAAAGTTTGTAATACTGGCGGATCATAACAATGAGCAAAACGTATATATCAGTAATGCAGCGCTAAACAATCGGCCCTGGTCTAAAAATTTTATTAGGTATAAAGATATAGCCGATGGCGGTTTGCTGCATCTGAATATGAGCGGTACGCCGGATTACAAAAGGGGAACCGGCGATAAAGACAGGCCGTTTTCAATTTCGGAGAAATAAGTTTTCAGAATCCGGAACCAATTTTTTCAAGACTATTATAAAAACGCAGAAAATAAATCAGGCGTAAGCAAATGTTCAAAAGTAGATGTGCCAAGCACACCGCTGATAGTAATTCCCGCCGGAAATAGCCCGCGACTCCCGATAGATTCTGTGTTAAGAACCAAAAGATTTTTTTCATTTAATACTTCCTGCACTTCTGCATTTTGTTTTTGTAAATAATCTTTATCATATTTTTCCTGCTTTTTATAAACGGCATACATCAA
>JASGEW010000103.1:0-5471 GCA_047606125.1 Niabella sp.
AAGGAGCTACACATATGCTTTGTCTCAGGACCCTAAAAATGAACCGCCAATGGCACAAAGTCGTAGAAATGGTTACTGACCAATATCACGATAAAAAAACCGCTTAAAAAATGTTATGCACCCCCATGAATGCAGTACCAACCGTTGCTAACAATAAGGCGCTTTATCTGACGGAAGAAGATAAAGCCATTGCCGCAAAGGTGGTGGCCACCATCAACAAAATTATACAGGCGGACACCATCTTTGTTTTAGGCAAAAAAGTAAATACCGCTCAAAATATATTTATAGAACCTTGCGCCGCCGGTGCGCACACCTCGGCGTTTTGGTTGCTAATATTAATTACTGGCGATGATAAGCGGCATAAAATGTACCAGGATGAAATTGAGCAAAAGTGTAACCACTTTCATGCTGTTAGCTGTATTGTAATGCAGACAAGCACTTTTGTTCGTTGGCTAAGTGCAAAGGATTCTTTTGCTTTAACCGTTCTTTCCAGCGCCCCGTTTATTTATAACATCAACCCGGAATTGGAAGAATGGGGTAGGGATGTTGTGGCGGAAAACATTCCGGAAATGGATAAAAACGCATTACAAAAATGTTTTGATCTCCTTAACGAATACGTTGCCGGGGCAGAACTTTTTACCCTAAGAAAATACTACCGGCTGGCCTTATTTATGTATCATCAGGCCACAGAATTATTGCTAACCGCCTATATAAAATCGCAAACCGGGCTGGAACTGCATATTCATAATATCAATTACCTCAATCACTATTTAAGTTTTTTAATTCCGGGTGTCGCGGAAAATTTCGGGGGTATAGTGCAGATGGAACAAGATGCTTTCCGGTTACTTCAAAAGTCTTACTGCTCGGCAAGGTATGATGAATGTTTTGCGGTTAAGCATCAACAGTTGGAAATTATCCGGCAAAAAATCTTAGAATTAACAAAAGTCTTGCGTGTAAAAATTTATGCAGCAGCAGAAATTGTTTATTCAAAAATTCCGGAATAACCCCGGTAACTCCCTATTTAATTTGAGTATTTGAACAGTTATCATTCCTCTGTATATTCTGTTCTTCCATTAATTGTCCTGTACAAAAAACCGTCAACCTGGTTTTTTATTGCATTGATACCAACGGAACAAAAATTCAATTGTCAACAATTATACATCTTGCTGAACGCGCTTATCTGCGTTCGCAATAGTTATTACACTGACAAAAAAGCCGACACTGAAGGCTTTTTGCCACGCCCACCTGTGAGGCGTGGAATTATAGTTGTGCACAAATATACATCTTGCTGAATGCGCCCCTGCGCGTTCGAAAACGCTGCTAAAACCATATAAGTAGAGCAGTTGCTGCACAGCTTGCCATAGTGGCAGCAATCGGTGCTTTTTAAACGGTTTTAGTTTCTTTCAATAAAGTCAGTTCCTTTCTGGTTATTTTCCGTATTTATTCCTGTAAATATTTGCTTTGATGTAGAAGTTTGGCGATTCACTTCTTTCTGCACAGGTATCTTTCCTGACAGGTTTTAGTTTACCATTAGGGATATTTATTGTTGTTTTTTATCCATTATGTGCTTCCTGCATCCGGGGTAAATAGTTCATTCGGTTGTTTCTAAATTTGATAATAAATTCGCAATTATATTAGTAAAAGTATTCAGCATATCTATGGAATATCCCGTATTTATAGCAGCAGTGCACCAATATCAACCCCCGGAAAAGATATCGGGCTTTACGGTTGGTAATAATAAAATACTGACTATTGCTAAGGACAAACCAGAGATCATTGCGCTCAACAATGACCTTACATTTCTTTGGAAACGTAACTTTTTATTGCATTGGGGTAAATATGTTCCACCACGTATTACCATTAGCGAGGACGGCTTATTAATCGGAATTGCGGAAATAAACGCCATACGTTTGGCCACTATTGACGGAACCATCCTCTTCCGGCAGAAACATGAGGCCTGGGATGCTTTCCTGGGAGGCGATCTGTTTTTTACGGAAAACCATGTGCTTTTTATAACTCCCGGACCGGAAAATGACCGGCTGACAATGATGGATATTTCAAGTTTTAAAATTATTTCCACTCTTGATCTTCCCGGTAAACAGGAAAACAATTATACATTTCATCGTACACCAGATCCCGGAATGATATTGCTGGAAGCCGCCGCAGGGCAGGATGATTGTACACTGTTTCTTATTAAACAATCCCCGGGAAATATAACAATTGAGGAACTGAAAGTATGCAATGACCGGATCATGGGCGGTTTTTCTCCTGATGGAAGCCTGTTTGTTACTGCCCCGCATTATGATGAAGGAATTGAATGGTATTCCTTTCCTTTGGTAAACCGTGCAGGAGAAATTTCCCAGTCTGACATCTTTAAGAATGTAAATCCATTGCCGGCAGAAGAACCTGATTCATTGAATTACCAAACCTTTTTTATTGCAGATAAGATAATCGCCGCATTAACAAGATTTGGCAGGATACTGCTAATAAATATCGACACCGGAAAGATTGTAACAGAATTAACCTTGCAGGAATTGGAACCAAAAGGTTATGATGAAGGAGGACAAGAAACCCGGGACCCGGAAAAAATTTTTGATTACGCATCGGATCTTACGGAATTAAAATTTGTTGCTCCCAACCGCTTACTGGCGCGGCACAGCTCCGGAAAACTGTTGTCGTATCCCTTATTATTATAGGGGAAATCTTCAACCGCTATACCGCTAAAGAAAGAAGTTTATTCAAAATAAAAGATGGATCGCTAACGAATATCCGGATCAGTAAAATACCGTTTTACTTCCGTAGCAAGTACATACAAATGCCGGCTTTTCTTCACTGTCTTTATTTTGTTTTCGGCAATCAGTTCGTACAGTTTACTTTTTTTGATGCCAACGGCTTTCATAAATTCCGAAGCAAGGATGTAATCGGCAGTAATGCCTGGTGCGGGTGACTGCTGCTTCTGGCGGCGCAGTTCATCAAGGATCAGTTGCTGCTGATCCTTTAGGGCCTGCCATTCTTCCGCAGGGATCATTACCAATGTATAAGGCTTTGCCGGGTTCATCTTTGGGTTTACGTTTAAACCCGCAAACTATCCTGTGTCAAAAATCAAACAGGTGAGATATTGTTATGTGGTTTTTTTAACCATTATATACCCAGCGCGGCAAAGCTTACGTTTTCGGTTCCTGCGATTACTTCTGCAATATTTACCTTATAGTAGTTTTCAGTAGTGGCTTCTTTTTCATGTCCGGCCATTTTAGAAACCACCGGCCGTTTTGCTCCCAGGCGTATCCACATTTGTATATTGGTATGCCGGGCTATTTTATTGGAGATTTCTCTTTTTATACCTGCAGCCTTAGCAATCACTTTTACATTCCGGTTATATACCTGCGGGTCTACAAAGATATTTCTTCGAAACCAGTATTCACTTTCTGTATTGGGATCCATAAAATCTTCCAGAGTCGCTACTCCATCCGGGAACTTCCACAGTGGGATAATAGTGGCATTGCCGTTCTTGTCCCGCTCACCAATAATATAATAGCCATGCTCAAAGTCCTTTCTTACGTGCTTCCGCTTTAAGCTCTTCAGGTCATTATAATAATAGCCGGTGTAGATTTGAAACAGAAATAACCGCTGATCCCGCTTTTGTGCCGGGTATTGCTTATCCGTCACCACCTTTTTGAATGCCTGGATCTCGGTGATCTCCAGGTGCAGCCCCTCTTCTTTATCAGGTACAGAAATTTTTACATCTTCAAAATAGGATTCTACCTGTTTAATATCTAGCATGCCATCCCGCTTGGCGGCGTATTCCAGCACCACTTTAAACTTGTCAAAGTAGGATTTGATAGTTGCCGGAGCGAGCAGTTCGCCCTTTCTTCCGCGCTGCTGTGCAAGGTAATTGCGGATGCGTGCCACCATCTCCCAGTCGATCTCATCAAAGCGCAGGGCAGGGTTGAACCTGTCAAGGTGCTTTATAAACGAGTCGTATTTCTCCCACGTAATATCGGTAAGAACCACGGTTGGAGGCGGCTTTCTCATATAGTTTTTGAAATAATCGTTGAAAATTTCCCGGTTTCCTCTAAAACCAAGGGCTTTGTCAACATGGTAAAAAGTAAGTTTCCGCTTCTGTGAATACAGGTGCCGGTGCATGTCGATGATCCTGGTACGGGTCTGGTTAATCGCATCATTGATTTCGAGGCCATAGGGATTGGTTTCGGCCACCCAGAAAAGGTCATTGCCGGTCCAGTCTTCCAGGCTGACCTTTACGGGAAGAGGCACCGGATAATACCTATGCACGTTGTCAATCGTAACACGGATATGGATTGGGTAGAGCCCTTTCTTATTTTTCCGGTTACGATAATTTATTAAGATGCCGATGGATACTGCCATGATGTCCTCCCTTTTGGTTCACAATCGCTGATATTACTCCAGCATTTTCCTGACAGGGAGTATCAAAACCCGTGCAAATGGCAAACAAAATGGCAAATAAAAGTGCAAACAAACCCCCGGAAATCGGCGGATTTCAGCGGAAATGACGCAAGGTGTCAAAATGACGAAACCCGCTATAGTAGCGGGTTTCAGCGTTCGTTGACGTCCTTTTGATTCGTCTTTGGCTCCCCCTGCTGGACTTGAACCAGCGACCCTCTGATTAACAGCCGCTAAAATTATATTTTCAGATAGTGTTATTCACATTCAGTTAGTGCCTGAAACCCTTTGCTGTACTGCGTTTCACAGAATTAAGCTTTATTTTAGCATCAAGTTAAAAACACTTGTTTTTGGCAATACATGTCTCAAATGATGTCTCAAATTTTAGCTATGAATAAGCAGCATATTTTTACTCAAATCATCCCCGATTACAGGCGCACCATGCAGGATGATCGCTATCCTTTAAAACTTAAAATCACTTATAAAGGAGAACGAAGATATTACGGAACGGGGTACACCGCCAGCAAAAAAGAATGGGAGCTAATAAATGACCCTAATCCCCGGGGAAAATATAAAACCACTCGCAATGAAATCGTAGCCATAGAAACCAAGGCAATGGAGCTGGTTAAAAAAATTGTGCCTTTCTCTTTCCGGGAATTCCAGGAAGAGTTTTTTGAAAAGCCCATAAAGTACCAGACGTTGAAAAACGCTTTTGATGAACTCATTGCCCAGCTTAAAAAAGAAGAAAGGGTTGGAACAGCTACAAATTATCAGACAACCATTAATGCGTTGGAAATATTTCGACCTGGTATGCGACTGGAAAATGTTACAGTAAAATACCTCCAGGATTTTGAAAAGGATATGATTTCCCGGAATAATAGTCTTACAACAGTTGGTATATACCTGCGGAACGTTAGAGCCGTTATTAATGTCTCTTTCTGGGGGAAAATCCCTCGCCTTTAGGCGAAGACTTTAGTTTTACCTTTGTGTGTATGCAGAATTATCGTAAAACGTCGCATACGACATATGATTGTAAGTACCATGTTGTGTGG
>JASGEW010000104.1:0-26948 GCA_047606125.1 Niabella sp.
AGGCCTGGGCCGTAAACCTGAAGATCGAGGGATGGAATGAATGTCTCATTACTTATGTACTGGCAGCCGCATCCACAAATTACAGCATTTCCAAAACAGTGTATGATAACGGCTGGGCCAGGAATGGAGCTATGAAAAATGGTAATCAATATTATACTTATACTTTACCATTGGGAAAGAACCTGGGTGGTCCTTTGTTTTTCGAGCATTACTCCTTTTTAGGCATTAATCCCAATGGCTTAAGCGATGCTTATGCGGATTATGAAACGCAAACCAAAAACCATACCCTGATCAATTATAGTTATTGCAAAGCCAATCCAAACGGTTACTATGGCTACAGCGATTCGGTGTGGGGCCTGACGGCCAGCGATATTAAAGATGGCTATACGGCCAGCGCACCTGCCAACGATCTGGGATATATTGCGCCTACGGCAGCCATATCATCTATACCTTATACGCCCGATCAATCGATGGCGGCGTTGAAATTCTATTATTATGTGTTGGGCGATAAATTGTTTGGCGAGTATGGTTTCGCAGATGCGTTCTCTTTAAACGAGGTAAAGAATGGCAGCGCCTGGTTTGCAGATTCCTACCTTGCCATTGATCAGGGACCGATCATTGTGATGATTGAGAACTACCGCTCGCAACTGTTATGGAATTTATTTATGAGCGCCCCGGAAATAAAAAGCGGGTTGCAAAAGCTTGGTTTTAACGGACCGGGCATTTAATCAACTTAAAATATAAGCATGTACAAATCGGTTTTTCTTTTTATGCTCCTTTTTGTTGCTGATTTTTGTTTTGCCCAAAAAACAGCAAAGGTTTCCCATGCCATCCCTTACAGCCTGAAGATAGATAAAAATATTTCTGATTCGGCATTGGTGGATCTTGCACAAAAGCAAACCCTGCGCTATTTCTGGGATTTTGCGCACCCCGTGAGCGGCATGGCGCGGGAGCGCAGCAATGAAACATTTAATTACGGGCCTGAAGTGGTTACTACCGGTGGTACGGGATTCGGGATCATGGCGATTATCAGCGGCGTAAACCGTGGCTGGATTGAAAGAGATACCGCAGCCCGTTTTTTATTAAAAATGGTAAAATTTTTATATAAAGCCGATGCCTATCATGGTGTATTCCCGCATTGGATGAATGGAGAAACCGGCAAAACCATACCTTTTGGCAGGAAAGATGACGGGGCAGATTTGGTAGAAAATGCCTTCCTGTTCCAGGGGCTGCTTTGTGCAAGGCAATATTTTAATGCAGATAGTGATGTAGAGCGGCAGTTGCGTGGCCGTATCAATGGTTTATGGAACGACATCGAATGGAACTGGTTTACCCGTGACGGACGTGAAGTGCTGTACTGGCACTGGAGCCCCAATAACGGATGGGCGATGAATTTTCCGCTGCGTGGCTTTAATGAATGTTTAATTACTTATGTGCTTGCTGCTTCGGCAGATAACTATCCCGTAGACAGCAAAGTATATCATCGTGGCTGGGCACAAAGTGATTTTTTTAAAAACGGGAAGACGTTTTACAATTATCCCTTGCCGCTGGGTTTTGATTATGGAGGGCCGTTGTTTTTCTCGCATTATTCCTTTATGGGCCTAAGCCCTAAAGGATTAAAAGATCAGTACGCAGATTACTGGCAGCAGAACCAGAACCACAGCCTGATCAACTATTCTTATTGCGTGGATAATCCTAAATCTTTTAAAGGCTATAGTGAAAACTGCTGGGGACTTACGGCCAGCGATGATCCGGGCGGATATGACGCGCACCAGCCAACAAACGATAATGGCACTATTTCGCCCACGGCAGCGCTGTCTGCTTTTCCTTACACGCCCGATCAGTCAATGAAGGCGCTGAGATATTTTTATAAAGAACTGGGCAATAAAATATGGGGTGAATACGGCTTTACTGATGCTTTTAATGAAACAAAGAACTGGTATGCGAAATCTTACCTGGCTATAGATCAGGGGCCGATTGTTGTGATGGTGGAGAATTACAGAACCGGATTGCTGTGGAAGCTTTTTATGAGCTGCCCCGAAGTGCAAAGCGGATTAAAAAAATTAGGCTTTAAAAGCCCTTACATAAAATAATAATGATAGTACCGGCTTCAGGAACATATATCAACAATCTTGCGACGCTCCGTTCAACAGTTGTACTGCTATTAAGCTTGTTATTTTATTCTTTAAATGGGGCTGCACAATACTCCTCCCCCGGAGGGGGAGGTCGGGAGGGGGCTACTTACTGCAACCCCATCAACATAGATTACGGTTATACGCCCATCCCCAACTTCAGCACCTGGGGCCGGCACCGTGCAACGGCCGACCCTGTAATTGTAAATTACAAAGGTGATTATTATTTGTTCAGCACTAATCAGTGGGGATATTGGTGGAGCAGCGATATGCTGAACTGGAAGTTTATTTCAAAAAAATTTTTACGCCCCTGGAATGCAGGCATCTATGATGAGCTGTGCGCCCCCGCGGTAGGGATTATCGGGGATACGATGATCGTGATGGGATCCACCTACAGCAAAAATTTTACGATCTGGATGAGCACTGATCCTAAGGGAAACGAATGGAAGCCGTTAGTGGACTCTTTTGAGATTGGTGGCTGGGACCCTGCTTTTTTTACAGATACCGATGGCCGTTTATATATGTACAACGGCAGCAGCAATGTGTATCCCTTATATGGCATAGAGTTAAACCGAAGCACCTTACAACCCATTGGTACCCGAAAAGAAATGTACTTTCTGCAAAGCTGGCGCTATGGCTGGCAGCGTTTTGGAGAGTATATGGATAATACGTTCCTGGACCCGTTTATCGAAGGAGCCTGGATGACCAAATATAATGATAAGTATTATCTGCAATATGGAGCTCCGGGCACAGAATTCAGCGGGTATGCGGATGGGGTAGTGGTTGGCCACAATCCTTTGGGTGGATTTGTTCCCCAAAGCGATCCGTTGAGTATCAAGCTCGGTGGATTTATACGCGGGGCAGGTCATGGGGCTACTTTCCGGGATCATTATAATCATTACTGGCATGTTTCAACCGGTATCATTTCAGTTAAAAATACTTTTGAAAGACGTATCGGTATATGGCCGGCAGGGTTTGACAAAGATGAGGTAATGTGGTGCAATACAACCTTCGGAGATTATCCGCATTATATTCCGGCGCCCGGTATAAAAACTGAATACGGCAAAGACGGGTTATCTCCCTATTTTACAGGCTGGATGTTGCTGAATTACAACAAACCGGTGCAGGTTTCGTCAACATTAGGCAATTATGCGCCTAACAATGCAGTGGATGAACTGATCAAAACTTACTGGAGCGCCGCAACCGGCAATAAAGGCGAGTGGATACAGACGGATCTGGGTAACCTGTCGACAGTGTATGCAGTGCAGATCAATTACGCGGACCAGGATGTGGATTCAACAAGGCTCGGAAAGATCATAGACCAGTATCATCAGTATAAATTATATGCTTCTGCTGACGGCAAAAACTGGAAGGTTATCGTTGATAAGAGCGGCAATAAAACAGATGTGCCCCACGACTATGTACAGCCTGATAAACCAGTAAAAGCAAGGTATATAAAGCTCGAGAATATGCACATGCCTACCGGTACATTTGCGATCAGCGGATTGCGTGTGTTTGGAAAGGGGAATGGCGCAAAGCCTTCGCCCGTTAAAGATTTTATAGTATTAAGGACTGAAAAGGATAAGCGGAGCGCCTATATAAAATGGCGCCCTTCCGACGATGCGTATGCATATAATATTTTTTATGGCACCCATCCTGATAAATTATATACCAGCATTATGGTGCATAGTAATAATGAGTATTGGATGAAAGCGATGGATGCGCAGAGAACGTATTACTATTGCATTCAGGCTATTAATGAAAACGGGGTTAGCAAACGAAGCCCTGTTGTTAAAGTAGAGTGATAAAAGTGGAATGAGTAGAGTCGCCCGGAGGCGACAGCATAACAAATACGAGGCGAGGACGCCTCGTATAGCAGACGCCTCGTACAGCTGACGAAATGCTGTGTGAAGCGTCTTCGCTTCACACGATTATGTTATCGCCTCCAGGCGATTTAAAAACGTATAAAATAAATTTGTTTAAAATGATAGGTATGAAAAAATTAAAATGGGTTGTAATGGTAGCGTTCCTGTTTTTTGCAGGTATTGTTAAAGCGCAGCAATCTCTCCCCTTCTGGAACGATATACAAAAATTTAAACAAAAGGACAGTACCGCGTTTCCGGCACCTGGCCAGATACTTTTTATAGGCAGTTCTTCCTTCACCAAATGGACCGATGTGCAGGATTATTTTCCGGGCTATAAGATACTCAATCGCGCTTTCGGCGGATCTACCCTGTTAGATCTTATCCGCTATCGCTATGAAGTGATTTTCCCGTATGCGCCCAAACAGATTGTTGTGTACTGCGGCGAGAATGATTTTGCCGCCTCCGACGCTCCTTCGGCAGAAACGGTTACCGAAAGATTTAAAGAGTTGTACCGGTATATCCGCAGCAAATATCCTGCAACGCCTTTATTGTATGTGTCTATGAAGCCCAGCCCCAGCCGCGAACATTTATGGCCTAAGTTCCTGGAGGCTAATAATAATATTCAGCAGTTTTTGTCTGCAGATAAACATGCGAAGTTCTTAAATGTTTACCCGCTCATGTTTAATAAAGACGGAAGTATAATGAGCGATATTTTTCTTGAAGACAATTTGCACATGAACAGTAAGGGATACACTATATGGAAAAGAGCCATGCTTCCTTATCTTAAAAAGTAAAGACCGGCTGTTTCGTTATAAAATAGGAAACACCGTTGGGGGCAATGTACCGGCCGTTTAATAAAATAAACACTTCCTTAAATCCAGATTGAACAATTAAATTTTACTATATGCAGAACAGATCATTATTGCTTGTTGCCTTTTTATTTGTAATAGGAGCAGTAGCAAATGCCCAGCGTAACGATGCGGTTATGAATACCTTTATCACCTCGCTGATGAATAAAATGACATTAAAAGAAAAGATCGGACAGTTAAATTTGCCCAGTGCCGGCGAATTTACCACGGGAACGGCCACCAACTCCGACATCGGTAAAAATGTAAAGGAAGGAAATGTAGGAGGGCTTTTCAATATCAAGGGTGTTGAAAAAATAAAAGCCATTCAAAAGGTAGCGGTAGAGCAAAGCCGTATGAAGATTCCCATGCTATTCGGTATGGACGTGATACACGGCTATGAAACTACTTTTCCTATCCCGCTGGGCTTATCCTGCACCTGGAATATGAAAGCTGTTGAACAATCCGCGCGCATCGCTGCCATTGAAGCAAGTGCAGATGGCATTAACTGGACCTTCAGCCCGATGGTTGATATCGCCCGCGACCCGCGCTGGGGCAGGGTTTCGGAAGGTAATGGAGAAGATCCTTACCTGGGCGCACAAATAGCAAAAGCAATGGTAAAAGGCTACCAGGGCGACTATAGTTCCAACTCCAATATAATGGCTTGTGTAAAACATTTTGCACTTTATGGTGCTGCAGAAGCGGGCAGGGATTATAATACAGTTGATATGAGCCACCTGCGGATGTATAACGATTATTTCCCCCCATACAAAGCTGCAGTAGATGCAGGTGCAGGAAGTGTGATGGCCTCTTTTAACGTAGTGGACGGCATACCTGCTACCGGTAACCGCTGGTTGCTTACAGATGTGCTGCGCAAACAATGGAGATTTAAAGGCTTTGTGGTAACGGATTATACAGGTATTAACGAAATGACAGCGCATGGAATGGGCGACCTGCAGGCCGTATCTGCATTAGCGTTAAAAGCCGGGGTAGATATGGATATGGTGGGAGAAGGTTTTTTAACAACGTTACAAAAATCGCTCACCGAAAAAAAGATCAGCCTTACTGAAATTGATGCCGCCTGTCGGGCTGTATTGGAAGCAAAATATAAATTAGGACTATTTAAAGATCCCTATAAATACTGTAATGAACAGCGTGCAAAATCGGAAATATTTACGGCAGAACACCGTAAGGTGGCACGGCAGATCGCTGCCGAAAGCTTTGTACTGCTGAAGAACCAGGAGGTGCTGCCCCTGAAAAAATCCGGTAAAATAGCGCTGATCGGGCCTCTGGCAGATGCTGCCAATAATATGGCCGGCACCTGGAGCGTGGCTACCGTACAGGACTGTTCTGTTTCTGTACTGGCCGGCTTAAAGGAAGTATTGGGAAATAAAGCGGAAGTATTATATGCAAAAGGCTGTAACCTTGCTGATGATGCTGTTTTGGAAGAACGGGCCACGATGTTTGGAAAAACATTAAACCGGGATAGCCGCACTCCTGAAGCGATGAAAGAAGAAGCGCTGAAAATTGCCGCCGCCGCCGACGTAATTGTAGCGGCTATGGGCGAATCGGCCGAATTCAGCGGAGAAAGCAGCAGCAGGAGTGATCTGGATATTCCGCATATACAGCAGGAGCTTTTAAATGAGCTGATTAAGACCGGGAAGCCGGTAGTGCTGGTTTTATTTACCGGCAGACCGCTTACGCTGGGCTGGGAAGATAAAAATGTACCGGCTATATTAAATGTATGGTTTGGCGGTTCCGAAGCAGGTACCGCAATTGCCGATGTCCTTTTCGGTCCCGCCCAGGGCGGAATAAATCCATCCGGGAAACTTACCATGAGTTTTCCTCAAAATGTAGGACAGCTCCCGCTCTACTATGCGCACTTAAATACCGGTCGCCCTTTGGAAGCAGGCAAATGGTTTCAGAAGTTCAGGAGCAATTACCTGGATGTAAGTAACGACCCCGTATATCCTTTCGGCTATGGCCTGAGCTATACCACGTTTAATTATGGTGATTTAAAACTGAGCAGCGCTTCGTTAAAGGGAAACCAGGCTTTAAAAGCATCAATAGCGGTTTCCAATACCGGAAAGTATGATGGCGAAGAAGTGGTACAGCTTTACATCAGGGATGAGGTGGGCAGTGTATCGAGGCCTGTTAAAGAATTAAAAGGCTTTCAGAAGGTATTGCTGAAAGCAGGAGAAACCAGAACGATTACCTTTAACATCACCCCGGAAGATCTGAAATTTTACAATAGTGACCTGAAATATGACTGGGAGCCGGGCGCTTTTGATATTATGATCGGGGGTAATTCGAGGGATGTAAAGACTGCGAAGGTTAACTGGACAAAATAGCGTAGCATTAACGGGAGGCTTTTTTTGCTTATATTTGATGGTGTAGCGCTTGCCTTTTCAGAATGCATGAATGTATAAAACCAGACGAGACCCTGATTCAGGGTTTGAAGCAGCAGGTTGCCGCTGGTGCAGTGTACGCCTTTAACGATCTTTTTAATTTATTTGCAGCGCGCCTGACGAAGTTTGCCTATTCCATTGTAAAAGACAGGGAAGCCGCAATTGATATAGTAGATGAAGTGTTTATAAAACTATGGAAAAGAAAAGAAGATATTGTTAATATAGATCATATTATTACTTACCTCTATACCGCTACAAAAAATACGGCTCTTAATCATCTGTCTCGAAAAATTCAAAGAAGCTACCAGCTGACCGATGATTTTATTAATATTCGGTTGACTGATGATGAACGGCCCGATGTAAAACTTATTTCTTCCGAACTGTTTGATAAAATAAGAAAAGCTGTGGAAGCGCTTCCTCCCAGGTGTAAAATTATCTTCAAACTGGTAAGGGAAGATGGGCTGAAATATAAGCAGGTTGCCGAAGTACTGGGCATTTCAGAAAAAACGGTAGACGCTCAAATGGTTATTGCCGTAAAAAGGATCGCTGATAACGTAAGCATCTATTTTGATCATTTTCCCGCCAGGTTTCAAAAAAAATAAAAAATCTTTTAGGGTAATCCGTTATGATTGCTGTCTATATTAAGTAGCGATTGCAATATGCCGGAGCGACTTGTCATATTATTATCAAGAAAACTGGCCGGGGAGGCTACTGCGGCAGAACTTGCCGAGCTGGAACATTATATTAAGGAAAACCAGCAGGAACATTATATTATTGAGGTATTGGAAGCCTACTGGCAAAGCCATAGCACCTCAGAAGTATTCAGCCTGACAGATGATAACGCCCGCTTTAATAAGCTGCTGGATAAAGCACAGATACCGGAAGCAGGAGACCCGGCAGCGGCTAATGATACAGGTACTTTTTCAGGATACAGACCCGGCAGAAAATGGATGGCCATTGCGGCGGCGCTTACAGGGCTTATATTGTTAGGCGGCCTGGTATTATTTCAATACAGGCACCAACTGCCTGCAGACAAACAAAATACAATAGTTACAGCCAGGGGTGCAAAATCTTATTTATTACTTCCCGATGGGTCAAAAATATGGCTGAATGCCGATAGCAGGCTGAATTACGACAAAAAATTTGACCAGCCTGTGCGTGAGGTTTATCTGGAAGGAGAAGCTTATTTTGATGTGGCAAAAAATTCCCGGAGACCATTTATTGTACATACTTCTCTTATAGATATAAAAGTTCTGGGTACTGCCTTTAATGTAAATGCCTATAAAAAAGATAGTTTGGTGGAAGCCGTGCTGGTACATGGCCTGATTGAAATTACCAATAAGAATGAGCCGGAAGTGCGCAGGATTATACTGCATCCCAGCCAGAAATATCAATACATTAACAGGAACACTTTACCTGCAGGTGGCAGCAGTACGAAACCTGTTTATACTATACAACCCGTTGTAATAGACAAGACAGACTCTACGACCATGGAAACCGCGTGGGTGAATAACAGGCTGGAGTTTGACGGCGATACGTTTACACAACTTTCCGAGAAACTGGAAAGGTGGTTCAACGTGGAAATTGTAATTAAAGACAGGGAAGTTGCAAAATACAGGCTGCGGGGTGTTTTTGAAGATGAAAATATCAGCCAGGTGCTTACTGCATTACAATCAATTGCTTCTTTTAAATATTCAATAAATGGTAATAAAATAGAAATAACAAAATAAAAGCCGGAAAATGCTGCAACATTAACCGGCAGGTAAGATAAACGGAATGCTGTATGGTGAGAGCGATTCCTATTGTTTAACTCTAAAATCAAAAGTATGAAAAAAAACGTACCTGAGGGAATGTGGTTCCCTTACAGGGTGCTGCTCAAAACTTTGCTTGTTATGAAGATTGCAATTGCAATTGTATTGATTACGGCTTTTCAGGTAAAGGCGGGTAATGCTTCCGGTCAGGGCATTTCATTGGATCTCAAAAATACAGATGTGCGCAGTGTATTAATGGCGATAGAAAAAAATTCACGATATCGCTTTTTGTACAATTTCGATTTGAGCGGATTAAGAAAAAAACTTGATTTTAATGCCAAAGATGCTTCTGTAAATGAGGTATTGAATAAACTTCTGGATGGCAATAATCTCACCTATAAAAAACTAAACCGGAACCTGATCGCTATTCTTTCTACTATTGAAAGCGAGAAAAGACAGGTTCAGGTCAGGGGAAAAGTTACAAATGCCAGCGGGGAGCCGCTTGACGGGGCCTCTGTTGTAGAAAAAGGTACCACTAACGGTGTGATCACAAACAATACCGGCGATTTTGTCATAACGGTGGGCGATGGTGCGGTGCTGGTAATCAGTGCAGTGGGCTATCAGACACAGGAAGTGGTAGTAGGCAACCAGACAGAGCTGTATATAAAATTAGCAGGCGTTGCCTCAAACCTTGATGAAGTAGTGGTAGTGGGGTATGGTACCCAAAAAAGGTCCTCGTTAACGGCCGCCGTATCTACCATCAAAGGTGATGATATAGTGCAACAGCCGGTCGCCGACCTTTCAAGCGCAATGGGAGGCCGGGCAGCGGGCGTATTGTTTACCCAGGGCAGTGGCCAGGCGGGTAATGACGCGGCCAATGTAAATATACGCGGCATTGCTACAAACGGGAACAACGCAGCGTTGTACATTGTTGATGGCATTCCCCGGAATTACAGCCAGTTAAACCCGGCCGATATAGAGTCCATCTCAATATTGAAAGACGCCGCTGCCGTCGCCCCTTACGGGCTGGGCGGGGCTAACGGTGTTATATTGATAACTACCAAAAAAGGACGTGCCGGCAAACCGGTATTTAGCTACAACGGATATGTTGGTGTCCAAAACCCAACGGTTATTACAAAATTTGTAAACGCTTACCAGTACGCCACCATGAAAAATATTGCGGCCGTTAATTCGGGCGCTACAGATCAGCCTTATTCCGATTATGATCTGCAAAAATATAAGGACGGCAGCGACCCGGACGGGCACCCCGACTTTCAGCCCATCGCCGATATGATTTTAAGAAATACGATAATGACGGGGCACGACCTGTCCTTAAACGGCGGTACAGAAAATATAAAATATGCGATGGGACTGGGTTATTTAAACCAGCAGGGCATGTTTCCCGGCATGAAATACCAGCGGTATAATTTATCAGGTAACATGGAGGTTAAGGCTACCAAAACCACTACGGTGGGCCTGCTGTTAAATGGCAGGGTGGAGCAAAGAAATTTATCCGGCGCCGGGTATAACTACCAGTCTATATTTGAGAACCTCATTAACTCAACGCCCATATCAACCCCCAAAGTATACAGTAACGGATTACATCCCTATATGTATGCTTATTTTTACGATAATCCCAGCTATGTGGATATCACGGGTAATACCATGCTCACTCAATTTTCAATTGAGCAAAAATTACCCATCCCCGGCTTAAGCGTAAAGTTTGTGGGCGCTTATGACTGGAACCCCTACGATCCTTTTAATACAAGCAATGCGGGGATTGCCGGTTTAACAAAAGGATGGTACGCTCCTTTCTCCTATTATACCGTAGACACTACACAGTCCCCTTACGATTATGTGGAATATGAGCCAACAACCTCGCCTTCTTTTAGCGAAGAGTACCACCAAACCCAGGCCTTTACGTACCAGGGGTATATAAATTATGTCCGCAATTTTGGGAAAAATGCACTGACAGGGCTGATAGTGTTAGAGTCCAGGAATACCAAGTCAAGTAAGTTCAGCGCAAGCAAGGATGGTTATAACATACCGATACCCGAGTTATTTGCAGGCTCCAATACAAATATTGGAGCGGATGGCACCTCACTGGCCAGCAAGCAAAGATCCTTAGTGTACAGGCTTACTTACGGTTACAACAATAAATATTTATTGGAAGCCGCCGGAAGATACGATGGCCATTATTATTTTGCCCCCGGTCATCGTTTTGGCTTTTTCCCGGCGTTTTCTGCCGCCTGGAGAATCTCCCAGGAGCAGTTTATGCAGGGTATAAACTGGCTGAACGATCTCAAAATAAGAGCTTCCTATGGCCAGTCGGGCAATCTTGCAGGCGCTGCATTCCAGTACCAGTCGGGTTATAACCTGCTTAGCACATCAAGTGTGCTGAGCGGTACCCTAACGCAGGGGTTGCAGGAAGCGCAGGTGCCCAACCCCGATATTACCTGGGAACGGGCTAAAAAAACAGATATCGGGTTTGACGCCCGGCTATTAAAAAATACCCTTAGCATAGAAGCCGATTACTTTTTTGAGAAAAGAAGCAATATGCTCGTAACACCCAATGTAACGGTACCGGCAGAATATGGTATTGGCCTTTCTCAGGTGAACGCCGGTTCCATGGAGAACCAGGGGTTTGAACTGACTGCAAATTTTAATTACGGAATATCTAATGAGCTGCATGCAGGGCTTGCCGGTAATTTTAGCTATGCAAAGAACAAATTATTGCAGGTATATGAAAGCGCCGCTTCCTATAACAAACCCGGGCTCAGGCAAACAGGCCGGCCATTGGGAACGCAATTCGGGTACAAGGCAATAGGATTTTTCAGCGAGGATGATTTTGATGCCAGTGGCAATTTAAAAGAGGGCATTGCTTCCCAAACATGGTCGCCGCTTGCGCCGGGCGAAATACGCTATGCTGATGTAAGCGGATCTGAGGGAGTGCCAGACGGGGTGATTGATGAATATGACGAAATGCCTATCGGGCACCCCTCATACCCGGGCATTGTATATGGCTTTACGCCCAGTATCTCGTATAAAGGATTCGAATTGTCCGTTTTATTTCAGGGAGCCGGTATGAGGAGCGTTCAGCTTTCAAGCAGCGCGGTTTTAGCGTTCGACAATAATAAGAGCGCGCCCATCACCACGCTGGATTACTGGACCGCCGAGCATACCAACGCCACTTATCCCAGGCTTACCACCACGCCAAGCAGTAATACAAGTCAGCCTTCTTCATTTTGGGAGCGCAATGCATCCTATCTCCGTTTAAGAACAGGGATGTTGAGCTATACCATTCCCCCTGCAATATCAAAAAGAATGGGGATGAATATGCTGAAAGTTTACCTGTCGGGGCAGAATATTATCACCTGGTCCCCGTTAAAAAATTTCGATCCTGAAGTGGCTACAAATGCTGTTGGCGGTAATACGGGTCGCGGCTGGTATTTTCCCACTCAAAAAGTGGTTACGTTCGGGGTAAATGTCCTGTTTTAATTCAGTAAAAAAAATATACAGATGAAAAAAATATATAAATACTTCACTGCTGCCTTTGTTTTGCCGGGCTTTGTTTTGCTGATGGCAGGTTGCAATAAAGATCAATTCCTTGATGTGCAGAATACGAGCAGCGTTTCTGAAGAAACTGCTTATTCAACCACATCGGCGGCAGACCTGGTATTAAATGATGCATATAATGCTTTGCCCGATTTTAATAATTTTATTTTTGAGCCTTTTGAGACCTGGTCGGATAATTTAATGACCGGTTTCAACTGGAATATTACCAGCGGCGTTGCAAGGGCAAAATCCACCATCACACCCAGCTCAACCTTATACTATTCCTGGGCGCCCGCTTCCATGTGGTTAGACTGGACGACCTTGTACGCCAACATCAGGAAGTGTAATGTTTTTATACAAGGCTTAAACGCCTCCTCGCTGGCAGAAGATTATAAAGATCAAAGATTAGGGGAGGCCAGGGTTTTAAGGGCATATTTCTATCACAACCTTTGGATGTTATACGGCGGCGTGCCCATTATTACTACGCCCGACAATTTTAATACAATGGGCGACAGCATTTTTCATGAAAGAGCAAGCTTCGATTCCACCTTCAAATTCCTTGACGCGGAACTGGCATCAGCGGCCGAACTGCTGCCAGAGAATACCGGAAACGATGGCGACGGCCGTATGACAAGAGGGGCGGCGTTAACCCTGAAAGGATGGGTAGAATTGTTCTATGCCAGCCCCTTAAATAATACTGCAAACGACCTTAGCCGGTGGGCGCTTGCTGCCGCAACCAACAGGCAGGTAATGCAGTTGGGGTATAGTCTTTATTCCGATTATGCCGGGTTATTCCTGAGCTCGGGCAATACCAATAATGAGGGGATCATTTACCGGGAATATATCTCTGTAAAGCAGGGGAGTAATATTGTTGGCTACCAGGGCCCCAATTATGTAGGCACTACCTGGCTGAGCTGGGGCGGCTCCACCCCTACTCAGGAGCTGGTGGATGATTATTCTATGGCAAACGGAAAAGCGATTACCGATGATGGATCGGGCTATGATGCGCAAAATCCTTATGCCAACCGGGAGCCCAGGTTTAAACAATCCATTTTATATAACGGCAATACTTTTAACGGAACCGTTTTTTTAAGCGCGGTAGGTTCGGGCTTAAACGCTATTGACCTGGCCGATGCCAGTGATAATACCAATACAGGCTATTGCACAAAAAAGAGAATGGATACGACCGTAAATATTTTTCAGTCGGGAGCCAGTTCTCAAAACTATTACTTCTTTCGTTACGCAGAAGTATTATTAAATTATGCCGAAGCGCAGAATGAAGCGGTGGGCCCGGATGCCTCTGTATATGCAGCTCTGGACGAAATAAGAACCAGGGCCGGCATCCCCACAGTAACTGAAGTTTATCCTGATCTGTCGCAATCAGAAATGCGGGCTTTAATCAGAAGAGAAAGACGGGTGGAGCTGGCAATGGAAGGTAAACGGTATTTTGATCTTATACGATGGAAGATTGCGGAAACGAACCTGAACCATGTGATGCACGGCATGAAAATCACTTCTAATGGTTCTGGCGGGTATACCTATACGGTTATTGACGCTATTCCTTCGGGAACCACACAGTGGTCTTTTTCCGCGGCGAAAAATTACCTGCTGCCCATACCCGACGGTGTAATAGGTCAAAACAGTAAACTGACCCAAAATCCCGGCTACACACAGTAATACGGTTGCTTAGCTATAAAGGAGGATAACCCCATCAGCAACAGCTATGGGGTTATTTCATTCATTAATCGGGGGTAAAAGCTATAATGCCGGGCAATTTTTTTGAACAATAATGATAATGCATGAGCTCTAAAAGTTCAACCATTTGTAAATGCTTAAATTTGGAAAGTATTAAACAGGAAAAAGGCTATGTTAGTTGACCGTTTTGGACGTACAGTTGATTATTTACGGCTCGCTGTTACCGACCGCTGCAACCTCAGGTGCACCTATTGTATGCCTAAAAACGGACTGGACTGGTTTCCCCGCAAAGAATTGATGACTTATGAAGAAATGCTGAACGTATGCACCCTGTTTGTAAACGCGGGTATTGAAAAGATCCGTATTACCGGCGGCGAACCATTTGTACGAAAAGACTTATTGCCTTTTCTAAAGGACATTTCCCGGATAAACGGACTTCGGCACACCCGGGGATATTCAGCAGGCGAAGCAAATACAGATGCTTTGTAATAACCGCAATTGCCAGGCCGTATATAACCCGGCTTTAAAATTGTTGCAGGTTGTTTTTTATGAGCCATCAGCAGTTCAACTGGGCGGCTATCTTAAAAAACAGATCAGCCCTGCCTGCTTCAGTTAAGTATTAAAGATGAGGGCGCCGGCGAATGTTATGTTGCCGATCCTTTACAAAAAGAAACCGGCATCAACATTTTAATTAAAAAAGAAGGCACGGGTCCTTCTAAATTATTAAGGGTGTCCCTGCCCGAAGGGCCCTGTAAAGGCGCAACACAAAAGGTGGTTTTTAAATGGTAAGCAAAATACGGAAGTAGCAACCCTACAATCCATACTGATCTATCAGGTAAATAAAAGCGGCCATGTTTACCGCTCCCAATTCCAGTTCACGCTTATTTACAATCTCAAATACATCGTTAGTACTGTGGTGCATATCAAAATATCTCTGGGAGTCGGGCAATAATTCGCCCATAGGTATGCCTGTCTTTTCATTCAAAGGGGTAACATCCGTACCGCCGCCGCCACGGCTAATGTCACCACCACCATAAGGTTTCAATAAAACTTCCCAGGATTTCATCTTTTCAAACTGGGCATCGCTGCAGGTAATGCCAAAACCACGTGGCGTAAATCCGCCTGCATCGCTCTCCAATGCAAAAATTTGCTTCTCATTTTTTTCTTTGGCCACATCGGCATATTTATTGCCGCCCCTGGTGCCGTTTTCCTCATTGGCAAAAAATACAAAGCGGATCGTATGTTTAGGTTTGTAGCCTAAGGCATTAAAGGTTCTCAATATTTCAGCCGTTTGCACAATACCGGCGCCGTCATCGTGCGCGCCTTCGCAGTTATCCCAGCTGTCCAGGTGGCCGCCAACAGTAATGTACTCATCAGGATGCTCCGTTCCTTTCAATTCGCCAATGATATTATGGCCTTCAACATCCGGTAAAAAATGGCCGTTTGTTTTCAGGCTCACTTTTATTTTATTGCCCTTTGTTAATTCGCCAGCCAGCCAGTCTGCATCCTGCAGACCAATGGCCGCGGCCGGTATTTTAGGATAGGCTTCATTGTAATGCGTGCCGCCTGTATGCGGCACATTGTCGGTGCTCTCGCTCATGCTGCGTACTATTACGCCCGCAGCGCCATATTTTGCCGCCTGCGACGGGCCCTGTCCGCGGTATTTGACCGCATCGCCGTAAGCTTCAAAGGTTCTCACCAGCTTAGGGTTGAATTTATAATTGTAAAAAACAATTTTTCCTTTCAAATCCTCTTTTTTTGCTTCCAACTCATCAAAATCGTTTATCAGAACAACATCCGCAGCAATGGCGCTGCCGCCCGTTCCTATTGAGTTGCCCAGTGCAATACAGCTAAGGGTTTTCTTTTTATTTCCCGCGAGTATCGCCGTAGCTTCATCCTTACCACCGCGTATCCAATGCGGCACCATGGCTGCCTGCTTAAAAGTGTTATCGCTGCCCGATTGTTGCAGCAGCTGATACCCCCATTCTTCGGCCTTATACATCTGCAAAGAACCCGCCAGCCGGCCACCAATGGTTTTAGTTAATACGCGCAGATGGTCGTAAGCCTTCCCGTTAACCAGTATTTCATCAGCAATCTTCCTGATAAAAACCTCATCGGCATTTTGAGCAAACAAAGAGTAACCTAAAAATAATGATACAATGAAAAACAATTTCCGGCGCATGATGTTATGATATTTGTTTATTGTAAAGGTAGGCCTGAAGCATGATTTTAAGACCAGGAAGATAAAGGAAATATTGTTTGGGCCGAACATCTTAATTCTAAAGGAGTGGAACGAATAAAACAGAATCGGTTATCTTTAACTTATGCGAATTGGAATTGTTTGCTATCCAACATTTGGAGGTAGTGGTGTATTAGCCACAGAATTGGGAAAGGCTTTGGCAGAAAAGGGTCATGAGGTGCATTTTATCACCTATCAGCAACCTGTGCGGTTAAGTATGTTTGTACCTAATATTTATTATCATGAAGTGCAGGTGCCTACTTATCCGTTGTTTGATTTTCCGCCTTACGAAACGGCACTGGCCAGTACAATGGTAAATGTGATCAGGAATCATGATCTGAACCTGCTGCATGTGCATTACGCTATTCCGCATGCGTCGGCAGCCTATATGGCAAAGAAAATTTTGCATGAAGAAGGTTATGATATACCTGTAATCACAACGTTACATGGCACCGATATAACACTGGTGGGAAAAGATAAAATGTACGCGCCTGTAGTGGCTTTTTCAATTAATAAAAGTGATGTGATCACCGCGGTTTCGCAGAACCTGAAGGAGGAAACCTATGCCACGTTCGATATTAGAAAAGATATTGAGGTGATCTATAATTTCGTGGACGTTACGCGCTTTAACCGGAAACCGCTTGATGCTTTCAAAAAAGTATTAGCGCCTGATGGCGAAAAAATACTGCTGCATACCTCCAACTTCAGGCAGGTAAAAAGAGTACCGGATGTAGTGGAAATATTTTATGAAGTACAGAAACAGATCCCGGCCAAACTGCTTTTTGTAGGCGACGGGCCGGAAAGACAGCCGACCGAGGAACTGGGGCGTAAGCTGGGTATTTTTGAAAAAATGGTGTTTGTGGGAAAGCAGGAGCAGATCGAAGATATTTTTGCTATTGCAGACCTTTTCCTTTTGCCATCCGAATATGAAAGCTTCGGGCTGGCAGCATTGGAAGCGATGGCGTCGCGGGTTCCGGTAATATCAACCAATGCCGGAGGCTTAAAAGAAATTAACATCGATGGTAAAACCGGTTACACAGCTAATGTCGGCGATATAAAGCAGATGAGTGCGGATGCCTTAAAAATTTTAAAAGATCATGCCACTTTAGAGGGCTTCAGGCAACGGGCTTTTGAACATGCGCAACAATACAGCATGGATAAAATTATTCCGCAATATGAAGCTATTTACAGGAGATTCTGTAACGATTGCTGATAAGAAAGCTAAAAGCATAATGCTTCCCTATTGACTATGAGCTATGGACTATAAGCTATTGACCCTTTTCCCCGCAGCGGGCTTTAGGCATTAAGCATTCGGCTCATCATCCTTCATCATTAGTACATCTCCTGCATATCTACCAGCTTACGATAAATGCCGTTTTCAATCTGCATTAGCTCATTATGCCTGCCGCGTTCAGCAATTTCGCCCTTGTTTAGCACAATGATTTCATCGGCATTTCGAACGGTGCTCAGGCGGTGCGCAATGACCAGCGAGGTACGGTTTTGCATCATATTATTAATAGCATCCTGCACCAGGCGCTCACTTTCTGTATCAAGCGAGGAGGTGGCTTCGTCAAGAATCAGAATGGGCGGATTCTTCAAAACAGCCCGGGCAATCGTCAGCCGTTGCTTTTCGCCGCCACTTAGCTTAGCGCCCCTGTCACCAATATTCGTATCAAATTTTTCGGGTTTACCCTGAATAAACCGTAAGGCGTTGGCAACCTTAGCGGCATTTTCTGTTTCATCAGGCAGTGCACCCGGGTGGGCCAGTGTTATGTTATTACGGATAGTATCGTTAAACAAAATAGGTTCCTGGCTTACGATACCGATTTGCTGTCTTATTGATTCGATACTGTAATCTTTAATATTCACGCCGTCAAACAGTATTTCTCCATCCGTAACATCGTGGAAACGGGGCACCAGGTCGGCCAGCGTGCTCTTACCGGCACCGCTGCTTCCTACCAGCGCTACGGTTTTGCCTTTGGGAATGATGAGGTTGATATTTTTAAGAACAGGTGTTTGATTGTATGAAAAAGATACGTTCCTGAACTCAACACCCTGCTCAAAGGACTCCAGCTTTTTTGTTCCGTTATCTTCCACTTTTACGGGTGTATTCAGCAACTCTTCAATACGTGCGATAGCGGCTGATCCCGCCTGTACATTAAAATAAGAGGAAGATAAGGTCTTGGCCGGATTGATCATCATCGCAAACATGGCAATAAAAGCAATCAGGTCGCCGGGAGCCAATGAATTTCTATTAATCAGGTTCGCTCCGAAATAAATAATAATACAGAGTACCACCACGCCCAGCAGCTCGGTTAGCGGAGACGCCAGGTCCCTGCGGGCAGCCATTTTTTTATTAATACCTAACAGGGTATTGTTTAACGTTACAAAGCGGTGCTGTAAAATTTTTTCCGCCACAAAGGCTTTAATAATTCGGATACCTCCCAGCGTTTCGTCCAGGATGGAAAGCGTATCGCCCACCCGTAAAGCCGCCGTATTGCTCTGCTTTTTTAAGGTGCGACTGATGCGGCCAATAATGAAAGCAGTAGCAGGTAACAATATCAGCAAGAACACAGAAAGACCCGGACTGATGGCTACCATCGCTACAAGATAGCTGATAACCATAACAGGGTCTTTGATCATTCCTTCCAATGTATTCACAATAGAGCTTTCTACCTGCCCGATATCATTGGTCATCCGGCTCATGATATCGCCTTTTCTCTGCTCTGAAAAATAGCCCACAGGTAATGTCAGAATTTTTGAATACATATCATTCTTTAAATGAATGATAATAGAGCTTCTTACCGGCACAGAGATGCGCGATGATATATATAAAAATAAGTTCTTTAGAAAAATAGAGGCGATTATAAAAACACAGCATAAAAGCACCGCATGCATTTGCCGGCCGTTGCTCACATCTTCTGTAAGTGTGTTGGCCAGAAGATGTCCGCCGGGAACTTTTTGAAGCATGCTTTCAGCAGTTTCTGAGCCTTTAACTTTAAAAATAATAGACATCAATGGCCCCAGCATGGCTATGGAAACCACAGACAATGCCGAGCCAAGAATGGTGAGAGAAATATATAAAATAACTTTCCCTTTATAAATACCTATATATTTAAAAATCCTGCGAAATTTTTTCAACTTATATATTTTTTAAAGCCCACAAAGGTACAGATTTACCATTTGTGCCGCCATTTAAACAATTTGATCAGCATTCCCCATCAGATTTACGCTGCATACCTGTATGAACAACTATCAGCTCTTATAGAAAACGAATAAGTACCTAAAAGCCTTTATGCATTACCTATGTTTTTAAAGAACCGCTGTTTGAAGAGCAGCCCTTATCTACCTTTCAACTTTTCAACTTGTTAACTTATATTAACTTTGCAGATTCAATATGTTAGAAAAAAAGAATATTATACAGGAAGCAGAACTTGCGGTAATTGCAGGCGTGGTACAAAAAGACCAGACCGAAAGGCAGGTAAACGATTACCTGGATGAACTGGCCTTTCTGGCTGAAACAGCAGGAGCAACCACCCAAAAGCGATTTATACAAAAGTTGCAGCATCCTGATTCGCGCACATTTGTTGGAAAAGGAAAGCTGGAAGAGATCCGCCAGTATGCTGTTACACACAATATTAACCTGGTAATTTTTGATGATGAGCTGAGCGGGGCACAGATCAATAATATACAGAAAGAGCTTAAGATAAAAGTGATCGACCGCTCGGATCTGATACTGGATATTTTCGCCCGAAGGGCCAAAACAGCACAGGCCCGTACACAGGTGGAGCTGGCACAATACCAATATATCCTGCCCCGCCTGCGTGGTATGTGGAGCCACCTCGAAAGACAGGGGGGCGGTATCGGTTCACGTGGTCCCGGGGAAACAGAGATAGAGACCGACCGCCGTATTGTAAGAGATAAAATCACCCTGCTGCGCAAAAAGCTGGCTGAAATTGACAAGCAGGCGTTCACCCAGCGCAAAGATCGCGGCGAGTTTATCCGTGTGGCGTTGGTGGGATATACGAATGTTGGCAAAAGCACGATCATGAATCTGCTGAGCAAGCGTGATGTGTTTGCTGAAAATAAATTATTTGCGACCCTTGATACCACCACCAGTAAAGTGGTCTTTGAAAATACACCGTTCTTGCTAAGCGATACTGTTGGCTTTATCCGCAAACTGCCGCACCACCTGGTGGAAAGCTTTAAAAGCACGCTGGACGAAGTGCGCGAAGCCGATATATTGCTGCATGTAGTGGATATTTCGCACCCGAACTATGAAGATCAGCTGGCAGTAGTTAATAAAACATTACACGAACTGAAAGCAACTGACAAACCCACCATTACGATATTTAATAAAATGGACCTGTATGAAGCGCAAACTTTTGACGAATGGCTGGGCGAAGAAACAAAAGAAGAAATTTTGCGCGATCTGTATGACCGCTGGAATAATGAGCTGAACGGTAATGTGGTGTTTGTGTCGGCCACCGAACGCAGGAATGTAGATGGCCTGCGTGAAACTATTTTAAATAAAGTAAAGGAGCTGTACACCATACGCTATCCGTATAAGACGATGTTTTATTAGTGAGTGGTGAGTAGATAATCCTACTTGATAGTCGTTCACTTCCTATTTTCTTATACGCACTGTCAACTATCATCAGTCAACTGTCATCTCTAATGAGTAGATCCATTACCTGGCACTTAATTGCCCTTCATCCCAATGAGCTGAATTTCAATCACGAGAACCTGGCAGAAATTAAAATAGCCGGCAAACAGCTTTGTATTGCCAGGGTAGGCGATAAGACTTTTGCCTGCGCTGCCAGATGTCCACATGCTGCTATGCCGCTGGTTGACGGATATGTAAATGTTCAGGAACAAATTGTTTGCCCTTTGCACCGTTATAAATTCAGCCTGGAGAATGGACGAAACGTTTCGGGCGAGGGTTATTTTTTAAAAACCTACCCTGTTGAGGAAAGAGAAGACGGATGGTATGTGGGGCTATATTAAAAGAAAGCTCAAAGAGCAACTTTAGTCCGCTTCGGTATACACCTTTCTGCAATCACTATTTAAACTTTTAACTTTGAACTTCAAACATTAAACAAGTATTTTGCCTTTCAGACTACATACTCCGTTTCCACCCGCCGGTGATCAGCCATCGGCCATTGCACAATTAACCGAAGGCGTTTTAAGCGGCGAAAAATATCAGACCTTATTAGGTGTAACCGGCAGCGGCAAAACCTATACAATGGCCAATGTGATACAAAATACACAAAGGCCAACATTGATTATCACGCATAATAAAACCCTGGTAGCGCAATTGTATGGCGAGTTCAGGCAGTTTTTTCCTGATAACGCAGTCGAGTATTTTGTATCGTACTACGACTATTATCAGCCCGAAGCCTACCTGCCGGTAAGCGATACGTATATTGAAAAAGACCTGGCTATAAACGAAGAATTAGATAAGCTCCGCCTGCGCACCATCACCAGCCTGTTGAGCGGAAGAAGAGATATTATTGTGGTGGCATCGGTGAGCTGTATTTATGGTGCGGGTAACCCGGCCGATTATGAAAACAGCATTATCCGCATCAATCGCGGACAGACTATTTCCCGCCAGGCTTTTTTACATGGGTTGGTCAATTCGCTTTACACAAGAACCACGATTGAATTTAACCGGGGTACTTTCCGGGTAAAAGGCGATACCGTAGATATTAACCTGCCTTATGTTGATTATGGCTATCGCATTACTTTTTTTGGAGATGAAATTGAGGAGATAGAAACCATAGATGTGGTAACGAATAAACGTATTGCCAAAATTGAAAACGCGGCCATCTTTCCTGCCAATTTATACGTAGCGCCTAAAGATATGCTGCAGCAGGTGATCTGTGAGATACAGGATGAAATGGCCGCGCAGGTAGCCTATTTTCAAAGCAACAATAAACTGATAGAGGCGCAGCGCCTGAAAGAGCGGGTGGAATATGATGTAGAGATGATACGGGAACTGGGCTATTGCAACGGCATAGAGAATTATTCAAGATTTTTTGACCGCCGAAGCCCCGGCACCAGGCCTTTCTGTTTGCTGGATTATTTTCCCAAAGATTATTTAATGATCGTGGACGAAAGCCACCAGACCATGCCGCAGATCAGTGGTATGTATGGTGGCGACAGGAGCAGGAAACTGATATTAGTGGATTATGGGTTTCGCATACCATCAGCATTGGATAACCGCCCGCTTAACTTTCATGAATTTGAAAACCTGCAAAACCAGGTCATTTATGTTTCGGCTACGCCCGATACCTATGAGCTGGAAAAAACAGAAGGCGTTATTGTAGAGCAGGTCGTGCGCCCCACAGGCTTGCTGGATCCGCCTATTGAAGTGCGCCCCAGCATCAACCAGATCGACGACCTGTTAGATGAGATTGATAAGCGCGTGAAGAAAGGAGATCGTGTGCTGGTAACCACGCTCACCAAGCGCATGGCCGAAGAAATGGATAAATACCTGCATCGTATCAACATCAAATCAAAATACATTCACAGTGAGGTAGATACACTGGAGCGCGTGGAGATACTGCGCCAGCTGCGTTTGGGCGAGATAGATGTGTTAGTGGGCGTTAACCTTTTGCGCGAAGGGCTGGATCTGCCCGAAGTGAGCCTGGTAGCTATCCTGGATGCCGATAAAGAAGGATTCTTACGGAACGAAAAATCATTAACACAAACGGCGGGCCGTGCCGCAAGAAATGTGGATGGACTGGTGATTTTTTATGCAGATACCATGACGGGCAGCATGCAACGCACGATTGACGAGACCAACCGCCGCCGCGAAAAACAAATTGCCTATAATATCGAGCACAACATCACCCCACGCACCGTAACCAAATCAAAAGAAGATGTGTTTAAGCAAACCAGCGTGTTAGATATTAAAGGGTTTGATGAAAAAGAGCCGGGCGCTATTGGTTTTGACGAAGATATGCTCACCGTAGCAGCAGAAGAGGAGGTCGTTTACAAAACCATCCCGCAAGTGGAAAAAGCCATTGCCAAAACCAAAAAAGAAATGGAGAAAGCTGCCCGTGATTTAGACTTTATGGAAGCTGCAAGGCTGCGGGATGAAATGTTCAGGTTACAGAAAGAGCTGGAGGAGATGAGATCTTAACTAAGAAGGAGTAACCATTTATTGGATAGTATGTTGTAGAGGTTATTCTCATTCAAAAATTGTAACTTTAAAAAATGGAAAGCGAAATGCTGGATAAAAAAATTGAACTGATTCAATGGGTTTCAGCTCTCGAAGATGCTGATATGCTTCAAAGGCTTATAGATTTGAAGAAAGAAACATCCGATAATTGGTGGGTTACGATTTCAGATGAAGAAAAAACTTCAATTGAGAAAGGAATAGAACAGGCAAAGCAAGGGAAATTAACACCTCATTCAGAAGTACGAAAGCATTATGAAAAATGGATATGATATTTTTTGGACAGATAATGCAATTAACGAACTGAAAAGCACCATTCAATATCTTGAAGAGAACTTTGGAGAGAAGGAGTTAAACAATCTTGCTAACAAAATAGAGTCCACCCTTGAGCTGCTTTCAAAAAATCCATTCATTTTTCCTCAATCAGAATTTGAAGGTGTGAGAAGAGTAAGTATTTTAAAGTATAATACTTTATACTACAGATTAAGTTCAAATAATATTGAAATAGTATCTTTCTTCTCTAACAGGCAGCATCCCAACAGGAGGAAAATTTAAAGGATGATATTCTGTCTCAATAAACTATAGCTTCTTACAACCTCATGTCCAACTTTTTAAAAGCTGAATGGCGCAGGCTGGCAATGGCAAATTATGCAGTTGACCCGTCAGTATTGCAACCTTATCTTCCTTATAAAACAGAATTAGATCTGTGGAAAAATGCCTGTTTTGTAAGCCTTGTGGGTTTTATGTTTTTGAATACCAGGCTGCTTGGTATAAAAGTTCCCGGCCATGTAAATTTTGAAGAAGTCAATCTTCGTTTTTATGTCCGTTATAAAGAAAACAATAAATGGAAACGTGGTGTTGTCTTTATTAAAGAAATAGTGCCAAAACCGGCGCTGGCCTTTGTTGCCAATACGTTATATCATGAAAATTATGAGGCAATGTCCATGAAACATTTCTGGACGAGCGAGGCAGAAAAATTATCAGTCTCTTATAGTTGGAAGAAAAGAGATTGGCATTTGCTGACGGTGACAGCACATAAAATACCCCATGATATTGAGGCCGGCAGCGGAGCTGAATTTATTACAGAACACTATTGGGGTTATACAAAAATAAACAGATCCAAAACCAGTGAATATGAAGTGCAACACCCACGCTGGCAGGTTTATGACGTGCTTGACTATAAGATCAATGTAAACTTCGGCGTACTATACGGAAAGGCGTTTTCTTTTCTGTCCCGGTTACAACCCACATCAGTTTTTTTAGCAGAAGGTTCTTTCATTGAAGTCAAAACAAAACGAACGATCCGTTAAAAGTGACAGATACCTGGAATGATGTGAATCAGCAGTTGAAGTTTACATAGAAGATTTTATAGGTCTAAAATCTATAAGGTCTTCCGGATTTCCATTTTATATAAAAATTAGCTTAGATCGTCCATTGATCATGCACCACCCCAACCAGGTAATATTTACCATTGATCTCTTTAAATACCAACCGTACCGTTTTCCAATCGATACCTCCGTTTTTTTTCGATCCTGAGAAATAGCTTTCTGTAAAATTACCGCCTTCGTATGCCTGTTTCAGGTTATTTTGCGAGTTACCTGCTCCTATAAAATGATTAACCTCATATTTTTCAGGATGCACAAAATTGGCATCATAAACAAACTTTCTGAAGTATTCTTCAGGCGTCAGCAGTATCGCGTCTCCGCTGCCATCGTAGCTGCCCCAGTTGATCTTTTTATTTTTTCCGGTAGTAACCAGCTTATTAAACGTATCACGGCTGAATTTTTTATCCTCTTCGGGATGCACAGTGGCATAAGGCGAAAAACGCACTCCTTCCTCGGGATGGATCAGGGAATCCAGTTTCGCATACTCTTTATTTTTAAAGAGGGTGAAGACTTCTTTTGTCAAAGCCGTCAAAACAGAATCTTTATTTACAGTTGCCTGAAGAGAATCATGCTGCGGCCTGCTTTTTAAGGAATCAGGCAATTCTCCCAAATTGATATTGGCCGAATCCTCTTTGGTTATTGCAGTTTTATCGCTTTTGCAGCCATTTTTGCAACCAACAATGAGCAGGCTGCCAATCATTAAGAAAGCTAAAAAGTTCTTCATGATGATCCTGGTATTTTTAATCTGAAAATTAAAGTTTTAAACTCTAAAAATCGCTAAGTAAACTTTAAAAAACTAAAAAGGAAGATCGTCCTTAACATCATCATAATTGACTGAAGGAGGCATCTCATCCGCATAAGTGTTGCCGCCGCCGCCCGTATTGCCGGCTGCATCCACTTTCCAGGCTTTCACATCAGTATACCAGCGCCCGTTATATTCCCTGCTTTCCACATCAAAAGAAATATTTAAGGTGTTCCCAACCTGTAATACTTTTTCATTGATCTTATCCCCCCAGATTGAAATACAAACCTTTTTGGGATATTGTCCGCTTGTTTCCACGATGATTTCCTGCTTTCTCCACTCCCCGTTTTTACCAGTACCTTTCTGCAATGGCAGAAGCTGTATTAATTTTGCTGTTAATTCCATAAAACAATTTAAACCACAAATATAACGGCATTATGTTCCTAAAATTATTTTGCTTTTAAGATATATATTGTTATTATGAGATAATATGATTCGAAATAAGCCGCCTGTAGCGTGTTATGCATTGCTATTCAGCTTTAAAGAGCATATTTTTGTAAAAACCTCTATTTATATGCGTATTATTCTATTCGGTACCATCCTGCTGCTTTTTTACACTGCTCCTGTTATCGCCCAGGAAGACCTGGTTTATCAAAAGCCATCGGCCCCGATACTGGCATTGGCCGATTATGAACCTGTCCCATCCGTTTCGATGGACACTAAAAAGAACTATATGCTTTTATCTTACAGGAGCGCGTATAAATCTTTGGAAGACCTGAACCAGGATGAGCTGAAACTTGCGGGTTTAAGAATTAATCCTGTAACCCATATATCGTCCACCGTTACATACGTCAATAACCTTAAAATAAGAAAAATAAAAGACTTCCATGCAGAACCGGTACAGGTTTCGGGTCTTCCGGCAAACGCCAGAATATCCAATGTTTCATGGAGTCCGGATGACACGAGGATCGCGTTTACAAATACAGTTTCAAACGGGGTAGAGCTATGGGTAATAGATGTTGCCACAGCAAAGGCGTCCAGGCTGAGCGAGGCCAATCTTAATGCTGCGATGGGTACACCTTTTAGTTGGCTAAAAGATAATCAAACCCTGCTTGTAAAGATGGTACCGGCTAACCGTGCTCCCCTTA
>JASGEW010000105.1:0-6887 GCA_047606125.1 Niabella sp.
GCTACCCCCGCCCGCAAGGGCTTTTTATCCCCAACTTTCAAAAAAATAAATTAGCCCGAAAAATATTTTTGCAACTATCCCTGAAACCAGCTACGGGTATGGTTTTTATTTTAATTCTGAATCGCTGAGTATTCAGATCATTTTAATCAAAGAAATCGCAGGCCTGTCCGCCGCCGCAGATTCAGACAATGGTCCTCACTCCATCTGCAATTACTGAAGAAAATACGCCGGGCTTATAACCGATATGTTCTTCGTAATAAGCAGTTATTTTGTTACTAAAATCATCAAAGCGATCTTTCTTTATCAAAGCAATTGCACAGCCGCCAAAGCCAGCACCCGTCATGCGCGCACCAATACAGCCCGTATAAGTTTTACAAAAATCCACAATGGTATCTAATTCAGTACCCGATACCTCGTACAGGGTTTGCAAAGAATGATGTGAAGCATACATTAGCTCCCCAAAAGTTTTAATATCGCCTGAAACAAGTGCATCCTTTGCTTTTTTAACCCTTTCATCTTCAGAAACCACATGCAGCGCACGGTTTTCTACTACCGGGTCATTGATCAATGACCGGTTTTCGGCAAATGCTTCGATCGTCACTTCACACAAATGCGTTACATTTAATTTTTGCTGCAGCTGCTTCAACGCAGTGCGGCATTCGCTAAACCGCTCGTTATACTTGGATTCAACCAGCTTACGGGGTTTGTTCGTATTAATAATGGCCAGCACATAATCGCCAATCTCAAAAGGGAGGTATTCGTAATCGAGCGTATCGCAATTCAGCAGTACCGCATTGGAATCTTTTCCCATTGCTACAGCAAACTGGTCCATAATACCGCTGTTTAATCCCATAAAATCATTCTCCACACGCTTGCCTAATAAAGCCAGTTCCACCTTGCTTAAATCGCCATTATTAAACAATTCGTTAATTGCATGGGCCGTCAGCACTTCAATAGAGGCAGAAGAAGATAATCCGGAGCCAATCGGCAGGTTTCCCGAAAAAAGAAAATCCATTCCCGATAATGCTACCCCGGCCTTCGTAAATTCATTAATTACGCCGATCGGGTAATTGAACCATTCGGGACCGGTTTTACTGTAAGCGCTCTGCAAAGACACATCAACGGTCTCCGGGAAATCGACTGCGCGGAATCTGAAAATATGATCATCATTTTTGCTTATTAATACCGTTGTACCCATCGTAATAGCACAGGGCATTACCATCCCGCCATTGTAATCAATATGCTCTCCTATGAGATTTACACGTCCGGGGCAAAAAAAGATATGGCTGACCGGCTTATTAAATTTCTTTTCAAATTCTGCTTTAAGATGATCGATAGTCATTTCAATTCTATATTTTTATCAAAAAAATTTTATGGCTGAGATATTTGAACAACAATATGGCAAACACCCCAACGGTAAAGACATTTTTACTTATACATTAGAAAATAATAAAGGTACTCTTGTAAAAATCACTAATTACGGCGCCATTATTATGGCGATAAAAATAAAGAAATCTGATAACACTTATAACGATATTGTTTTAGGGTTTGATGAACCTGCACAATACTGGGGCGAAGCATACCTGGCAAACTATCCTTATTTTGGCGCGGCTATTGGCCGGTATGGCAACCGTATCGACAAAGCATCCATAACCATTGATGGTAAAAATATTGCGCTTAACAGCGCCCAATCGGGTTATCAGTTGCATGGAGGTATTGAAGGCTTTGATAAAAAAGTGTGGGAAAGGATAAGTACTGATAAAGATGAACTGATATTGCAATATAGCAGCCCCGATGGCGAAGAAGGGTTTCCGGGGGAACTGACTGTACAGATCATTTTTAAACTAAATGATGATAATGAATTCAGTTATGAATACCAGGCAACCACCACTAAGCCTACGGCTGTAAACCTGACGCATCATAGTTATTTTAACTTAAATAACGGACAGGGCGATATCCTTAACCAGCACCTGAAAATAAATGCGGGCAATTACCTGGAGCAGGATGCCAACTATTGTACCACGGGCAACATTATCCCGGTGAAAGGAACGCGCAACGATTTTACGCAGTTTAACACGACCGGAAATATTGAAAACCCGGAAAACGGGATCGACATCAGCTTTCCTTTAGACAAAACAGGCATTGAGAACATTGCAGCAGCAGCCTATTGCGATGAGCAGGATATAATGCTTGAAGTGTATACAACCGAACCCCTGGTGCACTTATATAACGCAGCAGGGTCTCCCACGATAGCTGGCAAGAATGATACACCCTACAAGCCGTTTTCCGGCTTTTGTTTTGAAACACAGAAGCACCCTAATGCCATAAGGATTGAAGGATTTCCCGATACTATTTTAAGGCCCGGTGAAGTATATTATACAAAGACGATGTATAAGCTGACGACCAAATAAATACAATTTATATCAATAACGAACCTGTTGAAAAGTAGCTCATCTCCTCCTCAAAATTCAGGAAGGGATAACGCAAAGCCAGGTCTTCCGCCTTTTCGTAATGAGATTTAAGAAATTGCTTATGGGCATTGGTTTCCGGCTGAAAAGGCTTATGTTTTCGGGCAATAGCGATCTGCTTTACCTGCTTCATTAATTGCTGAGAAGCTTCATCAATACAGGATTCTGTAAATTTCTCCAGTACAAATTCGGTGGCAGGGTAATTGGGGTGCGCCATATCAATATCATAAAAACGATAATCGCGCAGCACATCGATCACCAGTTCGTAAGCAGGAAAATAAAATACTCCCGGGAATTTATCCACCAGGTGATGCACCACTTCAATTAATCTTGCTTTACTCCGGTTATTATTGATCACTCCCTCACGCAAATGCCTGACCGGGCTGACCGTAAAAAGTATTTTTAACCGGGGATTAAATGCCCTGAGACGGTGATAGATATTATCCATCGAAGCAATAATCTCTTCGATACCCAATAATTTTTTATAAAACCATTGTCCCGGCGCCCGGTGACAGTTAGCCACATGCAGGTCGTGGCGCTCCTGTTCCAAATTATCTGAAGACAAGATATAGGAGAATGCGGATCCCAGCGTAATAATCACCCAGTCTGCATCTTTTAAAAAGTTATGGGCCTGCTCTACGCTGGCATTAATATTTTCAAGTACCTGCCCCTTGTCTATCCCTGAAAACCTGGAGTGATGATGCCAGGAGTTCCAAAGCTCATTCAGGTAAAAAAGATCGGCATCCGTATATCTTTTGTTTTCTACATAGGCAATAAGGCTATGCCGCACGCTGGCGGGTTCAAACAGAATACCATGCGGATTTTGCAGCACATTAAACTTATGCTCGAACAATGCGTTCCCTATATGCTCGGTAAAACAGGAACCAATAAGCAGTATTTTATTCCCGTAAACAACAGGCTGAGGAAGTTTAGGAATATGTATAGGGGTCATAAAGTCCATAAAAGCGGTTTACCTAATGCAAAAACTCATTCTTAATATGCAAATTAAATGTTTATTTCAGAATACCCCTGCTGATCACAATCCTTTGCACCTCGCTGGTACCTTCATATATCTGGGTAATTTTAGCATCGCGTAAAAGGCGTTCTACATGATATTCTTTTACATAACCATACCCGCCATGTACCTGTACGGCCTCAATGGCAGTCCACATGGCCGTTTCAGAGGCAGATAATTTAGCCATCGAGGAGCTGATAGTGTAATCTTTATGATTATCTTTTTCCCAGGCTGCTTTTAAACACAATAAGCGTACAGCTTCAATTTTTAAAGCCATATCTGCCAGTTTAAAAGCTATTGCCTGATGGTTCATAATTTCGGTACCAAAGGCTTTACGGGTTTTGGCATATTGCCTGGCTAACTCATAAGCGCCGCCAGCAATACCTAACGCCTGTGCAGCAATACCTATACGACCTCCGGCCAATGTTTTCATAGCAAATGTAAAACCAAACCCATCGGCTCCTACTCTGTTCTCTTTAGGTATTTTTACGTCGGTAAACATTACCGTATGGGTATCGCTGCCGCGGATGCCCAGTTTATTTTCTTTAGCGGCTACCGTAATGCCCGGCCAGTTTTTTTCGACAATAAATGTATCGATGCCTTTAGAACCTTTGCTGGCATCAGTTTGAGCCATTACCAGGTACACAGAGGCGGTACCGCCATTGGTGATCCAGTTCTTGGTACCGTTGAGCAGGTAATGATCGCCTTTATCTTCAGCAACAGTACGTTGCGAAGTAGCATCGCTGCCGGCTTCGGGTTCACTAAGCATAAAGGCTCCTATATATAGCTCCCCATTTTTTTTTCCTTTTGCCAGCGGAACCAGGTATTTTTGCTTTTGCGCTTCGGTACCAAATTCCTGCAACCCATAGCATACCAGGCTATTATTTACACTCATACATACACTCACGCTGGCATCCACCTTTGATATTTCTTCCATTGCCAGTACATAGCTGATGGTGTCCATTCCCGCGCCACCATATTTTTCATCAACCATCATTCCCAAAAAGCCCAGGTCGGCAAGCCTGGATATCTGCTCGCCGGGAAATTTTTGATGTTCGTCTCTTTCAATCACACCAGGCAAACATTCGTTTTGCGCAAAATTTCGCGCAGCCTGCTGTATCATTACTTGTTCTTCGGTAAGTTCAAAATTCATATAGCGTCTTTTCATAAATGTAAAACATTTAAAGAATTTACGCTCAGTGTCAGGAAAAAACCTGACAGTATGCAAGTAAAAAAAATCGGGGCATTACAGCCCCAATCAATCATGTAAACCATCTTCTCACTCCCTACTTACCATTCACTACTCCCTACCTCCTTCTTCCCCCGCCTGTAGCGGCATCATTCATCCGTATTTTTCTGCCCCGGTAATTTTTTCCGTCCAACGCTTTAATCATTTTTTTACCGGCGCCTGGCTCTATTTCAACCCAGCTATTCATTTCTTTCATATCAATATTGCCCAGCACCTCTTTATTCAGTCCGCTCATATCCAGAATAAACTGAAGGAAACTGGCTTTATAAAAACCATCTTTTGTCCCCAGGTTCACGAACAGCCTTTGGTAATTAGCATTTCTTGCAAATCCTCTCCCCACCTGCTTTTCCCGTGCACCGCGCTGACCGTCACGGTCGTTGCGTACATTAAGATCGGCAGCGTTCTCATAATATTTTAAAAACCTGTCAAATTCCAGCGCTGCTACCCTTTGCAATATTTCTTCTTTTTCTACATTTTCAAACTTCTCTTTCAACACCGGAAGATACGTTTCATATTCCCCGTTGCTGATATCGGCCTGCAGCATTTTATCAATAAAGTGAAAGAACTGCTTACGGCAAACATCCTTTCCGCTGGGGATGTCCATTTTATGAAAGCGTGTATTTACCAGCTTTTCAATCTGCCGGAGACGATACACCTCTTTAGGCGTTACAATAGATATGGAAACACCACTCCGGCCCGCACGGCCCGTTCTGCCGCTGCGGTGTGTGTACACTTCCGTATCATCGGGCAGCTCATAGTTGATCACATGGGTAATACCCTGCACGTCAATACCACGGGCAGCCACATCAGTTGCGATCAGTAACTGCAAAGATTTATCCCGGAAACGGCTCATTACCTTATCGCGCTGGGCCTGGGTAAGATCGCCATGCAATGCATCAATATCGTATCCTTCACGGATAAGCTGCTCTGTAATATGCTGGGCATCGGCCTTGGTGCGTGTAAAGATAATTCCGTAAATACCGGGGTTAAAATCAATAATACGTTTTAATGTTTCATAGCGATTGATATGCTGCACCAGAAAATACTGATGATCTATATTAACATTGGTTGAATTTACTTTTCCAACCGACACTTCTACCGGCTCATCCATAAAACGCCTGCTCACCTGCCTGATCTCCGGCGGCATCGTTGCGCTGAACAGCCACATACTATGGCGGTTGATCGTTTCTTTCAGAATAAATTCAATATCATCCTTAAAACCCATGTTCAGCATTTCATCTGCTTCATCCAATACCACGTAGTTGATGTCTTCCAGGTGGATAGCTTTTCTTTCAATCAGGTCGATCAGCCTTCCGGGCGTAGCCACTACAATATGTGTTCCTCTTTTCAGATCACGTACCTGCTGGGAAATAGAGGTGCCGCCGTACACGGCTGTAACGGATATCTTTCCTTTGGATATAAACCTTTCCAGGTCGGTAGTAATCTGCAAACACAATTCCCGGGTAGGGCAAATCACCAAAGCCTGCGGAGTACGCTGCTCTTTATTGATGAGTTGTAAAAGCGGCAGGCCGAAGGCAGCCGTTTTACCGGTACCGGTTTGAGCCAGCCCGACAAAGTCTTTTGTGCCCTGCAATAAAACGGGAATTGCTTTTTCCTGTATGGGTGTAGGAGTAACGAAACCTATAGTTTCTAAAGATTGAAGCAGCCCAGCCTCAATCCCTAACGATTCAAATGTTGTCATAAAAAGGCTGCGAAGGTACGTAAAGTTTCCGGTTTCGCATTTTTAGTTTAAAAATTAAACATCCTGATGGCTAAACCTTTCCTTCTAACTGTTTTTCTTAAATTACCCCGACGGTCAGTTTCTTTTCCAGCACATACCGGCCGGTAGCATCGCATACAGTCTGCGCCATAGGCGTGGTGGTTGCCAGAAGCAACAGCATAATCGTATGAGGCCAGGAGACCTCATACAGCTACAACACGCCTCGAAGAGCGGAGGTAAACTCATTTTAGTGCAAAACATACGTTTCAAGATATATTTCAACATTTTCTTCAAAATTTAAATTAGACAATTGCGGAATGTATTTTTTTATTTCCAAAATCTCATCCCAATTAATCTTATATACTTTATTCAAATTGTCGTTATTTATTTTTAATATTTCTTGAAATATGTCTAAAGAAATATTTGATACATCAA
>JASGEW010000106.1:0-58612 GCA_047606125.1 Niabella sp.
TGATGACACGGATATAATCGCTTGCCAGCTTTTGATTTTCGGAAGAAGTGCTGAGATGGATAAAATCATCACTGGCTTTATTCAGCAGGTTAATGCCTTTGCTTCGGGTGCCGATCCATATATTATTATATATATCTTCTGTAATGGTGGTTACAATATTACTGCTCAGGCTTTTGGGGTTTTGTGGATCATACTGATACTTTTTATATTGAGCAACACCTTTAACGAAACGGATTTTAGTGATCCCGCTGCTGGTGCCTGCCCAAAGCTGCTTTTCTTTATCTATAAAAAGACATCTTACAGCCTCGTTTGTAGTATTCCCTGCGTCATTTAACCTGAATTTTTCCAGTACCCGCGGGCCTTTACCCGGTATTCGGAATAACCCGCGGCTGGTGCCCACCCATAAATTTGAATGCTCATCGCTAACAAGACAATAAACAACAAATTGTTTTGTAGTATCGTTATTAATGTGTACCTGACTGAATTCGTTTTTTGATATATCATATACTGCTAATCCTTTGCCCATCCCGATCCATAAACGGTTGTCTTTATCTACTGATAATGCATTAATATCATTTTCCCCAGGGGAAGTCTCCTTACCCTGGGGAAAATAGACTTTAAATTCTTTACCGTCAAACCTGTTCAGGCCCTTGCCTGTACCGATCCATATATACCCTGTCTGATCCTGGCAGATGGAGAATATACTATTCCGGGATAACCCGGCTTCGGTATTCCAGCTGTTAAAAAATAATTTCTGGGCAATCGCTGTGCAATTGATTGCGACAGCTGCCCAATAAATAATAAGTACCAGTAAAGATTTATAAGCAAAATGAAGCATGGTTCCTGTGCAAAATACAATTTGTTATTTATAAAAAGTGTAAAAATTTTATGGGCACCTAAAATTTATGTATTGATTATCAATGTTTTGTGTTTTAGATTATAAAAAGCCCCTATTTTATTTAAAATATTACCACATCTTTTCCTGACAGCCAATATAAATTCACACTTGTTACATAGTATAACAATTTGGGAAGAGCAGAACCATAATGACTGTTTGATGAAATATGCTTAGGAGTCGTTTATTCAACCATAACATATAGCAAGAACGCGGCGGGGCATCCTTGTAAAATGGCTTAATAAATCAAAATGTAATCAGAATTAATAAATAACTAATTATGCAAAAGATATCAAGATTGTTCTTAATTATTGTACTGATAGCTGTTTGTATGGGATGCACTAAAGAGCTTAGTAATGGCCCCGGTACTTATACAGTAGTCAGTTATAATTTAAATATTGCCGGAACAGATGCGTCGGGGTTAGCCTATCTTATTGTACACTCAGACAGCACGTTGTATTATGATGTTTATTTTAGTGAATTGCCGGATGGTATTACACCCTCTTCTTTTTCTATTATTAAAAAGAAAAGTAATACTCCAGACACTATTGTACAAATAATTCAGCCTTCTATATTTAGCAGCAACGAGAGTGTTGGTTCTGTAAAAGCGTCTGTTGATTTGCTGAAACGCATGATCTCACGGTCAGACTCTCTATTTTTCAGAGTTGATAATAGTGGTGCTGAAGAAATAGCAGAAGGCTTTATGACTTATTCCTGGTGATACCCGTAGAAATCTAACCTGTTTTATTTTAATAAAAGAAAATTTTTTATGAATAAAAGAAATTGCATATATCTTATTTGTAAGGTTATAATATCCTGCATACTTCTGGAAACTGTGACATTTTCAGAAGTTCATGCACAGATAATTGAGGGCACTACAAGATCTGTAGACACTTCTGCAGCTGATCCGGAATTATTAAAAACCGGGGACAATATTTCAAAGTCTAATACCATTAGGGCAAATGAGGAGTTAGGAATGTCGGGTGTTTTGGATAACAGAGTGTTTCTATGGTATAATAATATTAAGAATAAAAATAAAGCGGTATCGGCTAATACAATATATGGTAACGATCTGAGTACAATCCCTCTTCGGGATGCATCTAATATGCTGGCCGGGCGTTTATCTGGTCTTTATACAACTCAATCAACAGGCTTAAAAGGAAGTGACGATGCTTCATTGATCTTACGTGGCCGTAGTCCTCTTATTGTGGTGGATGGAGTAGTAAGATCATTTCTAAATATGAATCCTAATGATATTAAAGCTGTGACGGTGTTGAAAGACGCCACCGCTACAGCTATGTGGGGACTCAGGGGCGCTAATGGGGTGTTACTGGTTGAAACAAAGAGTGAAGGAATTAAAAACTTCACATTACATGCAGGAGTGCAGTATGGAGCAAGTGAACCTCTTACCAGACCCAAGTTTTTGAATGCTTATAATTACGGAACTCTTTATAACGAGGCGCTATTGAATGACAATGCCGATGCAACACCTGCATTTAGTGACTCTTTGCTCAATGTTTATCGTGACGGAACTAATAACCATTACTTATCACCGGATGTGGCATGGTATGATCAGGTGTTTAAAGATAAAAGCTTGCTTTCCAGACTAAATCTGGATGTCAGCGGATCAGGAAAAAGTTATCGTTATTATGCCTCTTTAGAAAAGTTTTCGCAAGGTGCAGATATTGTTAAAGATCCTGCTAACGCTTATAATACTACCAATTATTATAACAGATATAATATCCGCTTAAATGCAGCCATAGATTTTAACGATGACATAACGCTGGGACTTAATTTGTTTGGATCGCTTGTAAAGGCGGGGCAGCCGGGCTATGGGCTTAGTAATATAATGACCTCTATTTACGCTACGCCTCCAACAGCGTATCCCGTTCGCAACGAAGACGGGTCTTTTGCAGGTACAACCTTATGGCGCAATAATATTTTAGCATCAACCATAAGTTCGGGTTATTTACAAAATAATGAGCGTACAATAAGTGAGGATATATTTTTAAAGTACAAGCTGGATAAATTAATAAAAGGTTTGTGGGTGAAGGGAGGTGTTTCTATTAATAATTATTATTACGCTACGGTTACCAGATCAAAAAGCTATGCTGTATATCAGTATGTACCCGGAACTGATGGGGCAGAAGCGACATACACTCAATATGGCAGTAATACTTATGTGACTGTAGGTTCTGAAACTACATCTAAACCGTACAGCCAGGTGTATTACAATTTTATAGGGGGATATGATAAGGCCTGGGCTAATTCTGATTTAAATGTACTAACCACTTATAATATTGATGGGGCTACCTATAATTCGAGTTTATCCTCTTTAGATACGAAGTACAAAACTTTCGGGCTCGACGCTAAATACTCGTACTTAAATAAATATTTACTGCATTTTTCAGGCGCTTATAGCGGAATGAATTATTACCCTCCGGGAAAGGAATGGGGATTGTTTCCTTCCTTTTCGGCCGGATGGGTTGTAAGCAATGAGCGTTTCTGGAAAGAAAGCTTTGTGAGCTTTTTGAAAATCCGGTCTTCTATAGGTAAATCGGCTTGGGGTAATCCGGGGTATTATAGCTGGATAAGAGGGTTTGTGAGTGGTGATGCATATAATATCGGTACAACATCTACCAGCGTTAGTAGTATAAAAGAAAATACAGTGCCTAATAGTGATATTACCTGGGAAAAATCAATGAAATGGGATATAGGCGCTGAATTAGGACTATTTAATAATGCTTTATATGCAGAAATTAATTTCTATAAAAACCATAATTACGACCAATTAATAACAGTAACTGATCAAAGCAGTATATTTGGCGGCTCCTATCCTGATCTTAACCGGGGTATTACTAATTATTCGGGAATCGAGACCTTGCTAAAATATAGCGCAAAAATTAACAAGGTTATATTTAATGCTTCGGGAAATATTGCATTTGCGAAATCTAAGGTTATAGACATAGGCGAAGGTGATTATCCTTATAACTGGATGTATCTGAAAGGGAATACATCCGACCAAATTGTAGGTTATGAAGCAATAGGTTTTTATAGTGCATTAGATGACTATGATAATATTCCACATCTTACAGGGTATACTCCTCAGGCCGGCGATTTAAAATACAAAGATCTTAATGATGATGGAGTTATCAATTATCTTGATAAGAAACCTTTATATCCCAATGTTGCTAACATATTCTATGGATTAAACTTTTCAATAAGGTATTGGGGATTAGATTTTTCAGCCTTGCTACAGGGTGCCCTGAACCGTAATGTGTATCTGACACCTACCAGTTATGTAATGTCGGCATTCTATAACGGGTATGGTACAGTGCAGGAGTCGCATTTGCAAAGATGGACCCCGGAAAATCCAGATGCTTTATACCCGCGATTAAGTCTGAGTACGAATGCGAATAATACTGCCTCGTCATCCTTTTGGGTTAAAAATGGAAATTATCTCAGGTTGAAGAATATTGAAATGGGATATAGTATACCTAAATCAATATTGAAAAGGGCCCATCTTTCGGAGCTGAGATTGTTTATTAATGCGGTAAACATTTTGACATTTTCAAAATTGAAAGACTATAACGTAGATCCGGAAGCTCCCCTAAGCCTGTTTCCAATCCAAAAAACACTAAATATGGGTATTTCTTTAAAGCTATAAAAAAATAACTATGACAATCAAGATATATAATTCATTGCTTAAATGGGGGATAGCTATTTGTTCTGTTGTGTTAAGCATGGCGGCATGTAACAAAGCGGCTGAAGACGTTCCTTTGGAAACTGTAAGTATAACTGATGTATTTAATCCTAAAGACTCTTTGGGAACCCAAGCCCTAAAATATTTGTACGATATGTACACCTCTTTGCCTGAAGGTTATAACAGGGTGGCTTCAGGAAGTACCTCTTATAGTGATGTATTAGATGCTGGAAGTGATGATGCAATTCCTTCTGGTGCTGGGCATTTGGTAGAATATTTCTCTACTGGCATGATAGATGCTTCTAATTTACCAGATAACACCTGGTCTGCGAATTATTCACTTATTCGGAAAGCCAATATTTTCCTACAAAATATTGATGTTGTTCCGCTAAGCACAGTCGGCCTAAAAGACCAATGGAAAGGGGAAGCTCGTTTTTTAAGGGCGATTGCCTATTTTGAACTGATTAAGCGTTGGGGAGGAGTTCCTTTGGTAGGCGACAAAATATTCGAGGTAGATGAGAAGATTACATTGTCAAGAAACTCCTACGATGACTGTGTTGATTATATTGTTAAGCAGCTTGACACAGTAATGACACTGGTGCCCACAACTTATGCTACGGCTTTTTATGGAAGAATTACTAAAGGTGCGGCGATGGCATTAAAAGCTAAAACTTTATTGTATGCGGCAAGCCCATTGCATAACGCAGCAAATGATATCAGCAAATGGACATTAGCCTCGAATGCCTCGAAGGCGTTAATTGATTCGAATATATACGCTCTGGTATCCAGTTATGCCAATGTTTTCTCTACACGTTCAAATACTGAGGTAATATTAGCATATATGGCTGCACCAAGCTATACGCTCGAATCGTTGAATGGACCGGTAGGTTCTTCGCGGGGAGATTTGGGATTAACCAGTCCTACTCAGGAGCTGGTAGATGAGTTTGAAATGAGTAATGGTAAGGCAATCACAGATCCGGAATCCGGCTATAGTGCTAGTAATCCTTATACAGGGCGGGATCCAAGACTGGCACTTACTGTATTTTATAACGGGTTGTCTTGGCTAAGTCGTACTGTTCAGACTTATGATGGGGGGATCGATAGACCGCAGGGATATAATAAGGTTACTTCCGGAGAAACGCGTACCGGATATTATATGCGCAAAATGCTTTCTACCAGTGGTTCCAATACGGCTTATGCCAATGCGGAGCATTGTTTTCCGATTATACGATACGCTGAAGTATTATTAGATTATGCAGAAGCTGAAAACGAAGTTTCGGGTCCTACAACTGCTGTGTATAATGCTATTCAGTTGATCAGGCAAAGAGCGGGATTGTCTCCATATGCACTTACTACAGGATTAACACAGGCCCAAATGAGAGAATGCATTAGGCACGAACGCAGGGTTGAGTTAGCGTTTGAAGAGCAGAGATTTTGGGATATCAGGCGATGGGATATTGCAAAAGACGTTCTGAACGGCACTTTGCATGGTATGCAAATTACATTAAATAGTGGTGCATATACCTATAATATTGTTCCAGCTGTAACTACATTTTTTGATAGCAGGCTGAACTTGTATCCAATACCATTTGCAGAAATCGCTGCAAATCCCAATCTACTTCAAAATCCTAATTGGTAATTCTTAATACAATCTTCAATGAGAAATTATTATATAAAGCGAATAGTAGTATTTTGTGTATGTATGGGGGTGTTTCTTGCCATTCATGCCCAGGAAAAAGTTTTGAGAGGTATTATTAAAAATGAAGAGAATCAGCCAATTCCGTATTTAACTATTCATGTTAAACATAAAAAAGATTTGGTGACGTCGACAGACAGCTTAGGACGTTTTTATTTAAATACCCGCGGGTTGGTTAATTTGGGTGATACTTTAATATTCAGTAGCGTTAATTATGGAGAAAATGAGTATCTGGTTAATTCTTTTGAGCCTATAAATATTACTTTAAAAGCAGTTGTTAAAACGACTGATGGAGGAGACGATCTGGTAGTAATTGGTTATGCCCGTCAGAAACGTATCACGCTTACGGGGTCGGTTAGTACAGTAACGGGAACAGAGTTGCGACAATCTCCGGCTTCAAACCTGCAAAATGCACTCGCGGGAAGACTACCAGGGCTTTTTTCTCAACAACGAAGCGGACAGCCTGGCGCAGATGCGGCAACATTATCTATCAGAGGTACCACATCTTATACAAACTCCGCAACACCATTATTTATTGTAGACGATGTGGTCTTTGATTACAATCAATTTCAACAAATAGACGCTAACGAAGTAGAAAGTATCTCTATTTTGAAAGACGCTTCTACAACAGCTATTTATGGTGTTGCTGGGGCGAATGGCGTAATTATCTTAACTACAAGGAGAGGACAGGCCGGAAAACCGTCTTTAAACTTTAGAAATGAATACGGATTGCAGTATGCCACAAGGATGCCTAAAGTAAACGATGGATATACCACGTTGTTATTATTGAAAGAATACCTGACGTTGCAGGGCTTGGATCCTGCGGTACAATATCCTACTTTTTTTGCAGGTAATAATCTGAACTATTACAAAGATAATTCAGATCCTTATGGACATCCGAATGTCAACTGGTGGGATGTGCTAATGAGAGATCAGGCACCTCAATACAGATCGAATTTGGATATTAGTGGCGGTAGTAAAATTGTAAAATACTTTATTTCTCTGGGGTATCTTTCGCAAGCCGGGATATATAAAGATTTTTGGAAAGATCTGGATTATAATGGTAATTACTTTTATGACCGGTATAATTTCCGTTCTAATATTGATATAGATCCTACTTCAACACTTAAAATACGGTTGGATTTATCAGGAAGGTTTGGACAAACCAATGAGCCTAACGATAAGTCATGGAACAATGGGGGAACTACTTTTCAGTATTTATGGAACGGGGAATTGAGTTCGTTTGTTTTCCCGGTATATAATCCGGATGGAAGTTTTGGCGGAACATCCAACACAACTACCTACAAACCCAACCCTGTGGCTAATCTGATGTATTCGGGGTATAACCGGAAATATAATAATGATTTTAATGCCGTTCTTTCAGCTACTCAGCAGTTGGACTTTGTTACAAAAGGATTATCAGCCAAGGCATTATTATCCTACTCAAGCGGATATACCTACTATAGGTCTTTAACCAGGTCTTCATCTGAGATACCTACTTTTATTTATGATGCGAGTTCGGGAACGTACACCCCGGCAACCACTAATTTATATTATCTGGGAAATTTGTCAAGGAGCTCTTATACGTATGCTACCAATTATATTCAAAATATCCAACTGCAATTGAATTATGGACGCTCTTATGGAAAGCATAATCTTTCCGGCCTGTTTTTAATAAACCCGGTGGTTTCGCAAACTTCTTCGTACTCTAGTTATCTGGTTCCCGCGGCACCTATAAAAACCAGGGGATATACCGTAAGAGCTTCTTATAATTATAATCAAAAATATTTGTTCGATTATAGTATGGCATATAATGGATCTGATCAGTTTGGTGATGGCAAAAAGTATGGTTATTTCCCTGCAGTGGGTGTAGGCTGGAATATATCAAATGAGAAATTTTTTAAGGAAAATATTCAATTTATTGACTATCTGAAATTAAAAGGCAGTTATGGTCTTGTGGGATACGATAAAATTACAGGATATGATTTTTTATATACTCAAACATATAGTACGGGAAAGACCTACAATTTTGGAGAGGTTTCCACAAATTATAGCGGCCTGTATGAAGGAACTTTAGGAAATGATCAGATTACCTGGGAAAAAGAAAAGAAATTGGATATTGGCATTGAAACAAAAGTCTTGAACAATAAGTTATCTATATCCGCAGATTATTTTATAAATGAACGATTTGACATTTTAACGACAAGGGGAACTATTCCTTCTATCCTCGGTGTGGGTTTGCCTCCTGTAAATCTTGGAAAAACAAGAAGTGCTGGTTACGAAGTCGAACTTAAATATGATGGCAAAGCCGGAAATGTAAAATATTGGCTATCGGGTCAGGTTACCTATTCGCGTAATAAAATATTGTACATGGATGAAGCCCCTGCAAAGTATCCCTGGCTTGCAAAGACCGGTCATTCGATAGGCGCCATCTTTGGTTATACCTGGACCGGAGAGTATTATAAGGATATCAATGATTTACAAAACAGCCCATTACCATCTTCTGCAGTTGTAATGAAAAATATGTTTCCTGGAGGGCTTAAGTTAAAGGATTTAAATGATGATGGCGTTTTGGATGAAAATGATATGGGCTATCTGGGAGTAAATCTTCCGCAATATACAAGTGGCTTAAGTTTTGGAATTTCCTACAAAGGCTTGGATATTAGTCTAATGTTCCAGGGGGCTTTTGATTATGTTATCAACATTCAAAGAGGTAGCTTGTCGTATAGTCGTCCAGACCGTGTATCTTCTCCGTTTAATCTTAATCGATGGACGCCTGAAAATGCAGATAATGCAACATACCCATCTTTAGCGCCTAGCCTTACTAACAGTTATACATCTTCTTTTTGGTATAGAAAAGGTGATTATATCAGATTTAAAAACTTTGAAATAGGCTATACTATTCCAAAACCCTGGAGCGACCGGGTGCATCTAAAAAATGCAAGAATTTATGCTAACGGTTACAATATAGGACTGGTTTGGACAGCGTTACCGGTTCAAATAGACCCGGAGTCGGCTGCAAGTAGCAGTGCCGGAGAATATCCTCAGCAAAGAATCATCAACTTTGGTCTTCAGGTAGGCTTATAAATAATTATATATTCAATTAATTAGTATGAAACGACTTATTTATATAATAGTTATGGTATCAGCAAGCTTAATGTTTTCGTGTAAGAAGGACACGTTTTTAGATAACACGACTACAGATTTGTTAACAGCTGATAAAGTGTTTGCTGACAGTACGTATACTTTAAACTTTTTAAATGATATATATGCGTATGCCGGGCAGGACATTGTTCCGCTAAGATACAGTTATATTACCTCTGGTACAGGCAATGATTACGCCTGTCTGGAAGATCTTACAACCCAGTCAAGATCTTATTATAGTGAGCCACAGGCATCCTGGATTAAAGGGGCAAGTACGTCCAGCAACTCCCCGTTTTTAAATTATTATACCCGGTATTACAAAGAAATAAGAGCGTGCAATTTATTCAGGAAAAGAGTGGTTGAGGCCCCTTTGTCTGAGGCTACTAAAAGTTTACGTTCAGCCGAGGCTCGTTTTTTAAGGGTTTGGTATTATGGGCAATTGGTTCGGCTTTATGGTGGTGTACCGTTGGTAGGTGATGAGCCGTATGAAATAACAGCGACATTTGAATATAAAAGAAGTACCTTAAAGGAGTGCATTGATTATATTATATCTGAGTGTGATGCCGTTACCCAGGAATTGCCAACGGCGGCTTCACAAAATGCCACCGAGTATGGGCATATTACTTCCGGGATGGCTTTGGCACTTAAAGCCAGGATTTTGTTAATGGCGGCAAGCCCATTGTTTAATGGGGACCCTATCACTACCGATGCTACTTTGCAGCCATTATTATGTTATTCGGCAACTTATGATAATACTTTATGGCAAAAAGCTGCTGAGGCATGTAAAGCTTTAATCGATTTAAATCAATATTCCTTAAATGTAGACAATTCCATTCCGGGAAATGGATTTAAAATGTTATTTCTTTCAAGAAAAAATTCAGAGTACATTTTTCCTTACATGGTATCTCCCAATTATTTGCTTGAATACTATAGGTTTCCCAGAAGTCGTGGAGGCTATGGCTTTTCTAATCCATCGCATAATCTTGTGGCCTGTTTTGGTATGAAAAACGGAAAAGCTATCACAGATGCTGCTTCGGGGTATGATGCTTCTAATCCTTATTTAAACCGAGAGCCTCGTTTTTATGCCAGCATTATCTACAACCAGGCTAATGTATATCTTAACTCCACACAAAAGATGGATCCTGTAAATATCTATAGTTATTATAACAGTTCAGGAGCATTAGTGCCTTCCGCAGATGGTATACAAAATTATTATACATACACGGGTTATTACTCCCGGAAAATGGCCAACGATTCTGTTTATGTAACGACTTCGAAGAACAGGGTTTATCCGCTCATCAGGTATGCTGAAATTATTCTTGGCTATGCTGAGGCGTTGAATGAGGCAGGATCGGCTCCCGGTACTGATGTGTATACGTATATCAAAATGATCAGGGAAAGAGCGGGAATAGACGCTGGAAGTGATGGGAACTATGGATTGGCGACCGGTCTTACTAAAGAAGAAATGAGGACGATCATTCAAAATGAGTACAGAGTAGAACTTGCTTATGAAGGACATTGGTTTTATGATAGCAGGAGATGGAGAACAGCCGAAGTTGAAGAGAACAAGGAAATGCAGGGTATGCGCGCCGTATTGCAATCTTCAGGCGCATATACATATGAGCCGATTACAGTATATAGCAGTGTATTTTCCTCACGTATGTATTTTATGCCTTTTCCTCTTACTGAAGTAAACATGAGTACTACCTTTTATCAAAACCCCGGATGGTAAATAATACAGATAATTAATAACGGCTAATAGTGAAAATGAATAAAATTCTGTTCCTGTTGTTTGCCTCATTGGAGATAATAGGAAGTGCTATCGCGCAAAGCGTAACAGGTGTGAATATGAGTAAATTAATCAAAGATAATTTTGCTTTTGCCGATTCGCAGTATCAATATATGATGACATTGACGCCGCCGGATAAAATGCCCCAGTCGTATAGCGAAAAAAATAAAAAGTTCATATCGTATGACAGAACCTGGTGGTGTACGGGCTTCTACCCGGGTTCACTGTGGTATATATATGAACAAACAGGGGACATCATTATTAAAAAAGAAGCCCAACGTGCGTTAAGAGTAATTGAGCCTAATAAAACTTACACAGGCAACCACGACCTGGGCTTTATGATGTATTGCAGTTTCGGGAATGCTTATCGCATCACAAAGGATGCCGCCTACTGTAATATTATTTACCAGGCGGCCGCATCGCTGGCAACGCGCTACCGGCCTGCAATAGGGGTAATACAATCCTGGAACAGTAATCAATATTTCAGGTGCCCGGTGATCATTGATAATATGATGAACCTGGAACTTTTATACTGGACGGCTCTCAACGGAGGCGATCAACGATATAAGGACATTGCCATTGCGCACTCCAACACTACACTGAAAAATCATTTCCGGCCGGATTACAGCAGTTACCACGTAATAGATTACGATCCTCAAACAGGGAAAGTGCTTCGCAAAGCTACCTGGCAGGGTGCTGCCGATTGCTCATCATGGTCGAGAGGGCAGGGCTGGGGGTTGTATGGTTATACCATGATGTATCGTTTTTCAAAAGATAAAAAATATCTGCATCAGGCATGTGGTATTGCCAACTATATTTTAAAGCATCCTAATTTACCGGAGGATAAAGTGCCTTACTGGGATTTTGACGCGCCGCAGATACCCCTTGCCAAAAGAGATGCATCGGCTGCGGCATTAATTGCTTCTGCTTTATTAGAGTTGGGACAATACACTGCCGGCGCCGAGAAAAATTTCTATATTACCAATGCAAAAGATATACTCATTTCTCTTTCGGGCGATAAGTACAAAGCAAGAGTGGGAGAGAATGGCGGATTCCTGTTGAAACATAGTACCGGCGGCCTGCCCCTGGGTTCAGAAATTGATGTGCCGCTGATCTATGCCGATTATTATTACCTGGAAGCTTTGAAAAGATATAAAGATTGGTATTTGTAGGAAATACAACCAATGTTATGTTAATGAAGAATTGTCGCATTTAAAGTGAGTAGTGAATGGCCGGTTGTGAGTAGGTATCCGCAAATACTCACTACAAACAATTTATACTTAACTTAACACTAAATATATGAAGATAAAATTACTATTTGTATCGGTCTTATTAATATTTGGAGTAACCTCTTTTTCTCAGGAAAAAACAAAAGAGAAGATCCGGTTGCAGCATGGTGCCCATCGCACGGGGAAGCGTACAGATGCGGATATGGCAACCTGGCGGGAATATGGTTTGGGGCAATTCATCCACTGGGGCGTTTATTCGCTTTTAGGTGGAAAATATAACGGTGAATATTACAATGGGGCGGCAGAGTGGATCAGGAGCTGGAATAAAGTGCCGAATACAGTTTATGATAATCTATATAAGCAATTCGATCCTCAAAAATATAATCCTGCGCAATGGGCAGCTATGGCCAAACAAATGGGGGTGAAATATGTAACCTTCACGACCAAACATCACGATGGTTTTTGTTTATGGCCCAGTAAATATACTTCTTATACCGTTGCCGGCACTCCGTATAAAAAAGATATCATCCGTCCGTTCGTAGATGCTTATACCAAAGCCGGTATTGACGTGTACCTGTACTTTTCTATAATGGACTGGAGCCATCCAGACTGGCGATACGATCTGAAAACAAAAGAGGACAGCCTGGCATTTGACCGCTTCAAAATATTTACAAAAAATCAGCTTACAGAATTATTAACGCTTTATCCGGAGACCAGGGGGCTTTGGTTTGATGGTACCTGGGATGCCAGCTGGAAGAAGAGCGGCGCGTTTACCGATTCTCTTGAACAATATTTAAAATCACTAAAGCCGGGTTTAATTATCGGCAGCCGTTTAAGGGCCGATGAACAGGGCAACCGCCATAATGATGCCAATGGAGTATTAATGGGCGATTATGAACAGGGCTGGGAAAGAAAGATACCCAAAACAATTGCTGATGTACATGGTAATGACTGGGATTGTGTAATGACCATTCCTGAAAATGGCTGGGGCTACCAGGAAAAATGGCTGGGGCACTGGAAAACAGGCACAGAGCTTATTGAAATGCTGGCACAGTGTGTATCGTTAAATGGTAACCTGGTCGTTAATTTTGGCCCCCGTGGCAATGGATCTTTCAGGCCCGAAGAAGTTGCTGCCGCCAGAGAGGTCGGGGATTGGATGGCGGTGAATAAAGAGGCTATATATGGTTGTGAATATGCCGGCTGGGAAAAGCAGGACTGGGGCTATTACACTAAAAATAAAGCAACAGGCAAAGTAAATATGATCGTGTTCAATATACCTGTATCGGGCAGTTTAAAAGTACAGCCTCCTAAAGGATATACCATTAACAATGCAATGTTGCTGAGTAACCATAAACAGTTACCGGTTGAAAAAATTGATTACGGCGCTTTTTATATCCATTTGCCTGCCGGATTTAACAGCAGGAAACCGTTTGTTTTGGAAATGGATACAAAGAAAACTGAGTCAAAGCAGACAGAACAAAAAGCAAAAACCTAATCGTTTTTGAAGCAGTGTATAAAAAATATTCATTTTAATAAAACGAATATGGAAAGAAGAAACTTTTTGAAATGGTCCTCTTTATTAGGATTGGCAGGCGCGTTACCTTTCAGCAATGCAAATGCTGCAAACAATCCGGGCGATAAGCCTGCGCCTCGATCAGACCGGGCATATTGGGTTGCCTTGCTTGATAAAATTGCAACACCGGTGCTGGCCAATATGAGCCGCGGCGAACTCAGGAAAAATATGCCTGTTGAGTACAGCCCTACCTGGGATGGCCGCAATAAACAGGTAGCCTATATGGAGGCTTTTGGCAGGCTTATTGGCGGTATAGCGCCTTTTCTGGCATTACCCGTTGATGAAAGTACCGAAGGGAAGATCCGCCAAAGGCTGCTTCAGCAAACCCTGCAAAGCCTGGCGCATAGCGTAGATCCGCAAAGCCCCGATTATTTGTTCTGGGGTGATGGAAAAACAGCGCAGCCCCTCGTAGATGCAGCGCATATTGCACAGGCGTTTCTGTATGCCCCCGATGTTTTATGGAAACCTTTAAGTGAAAAAACAAAGCAACAGTACATTTACGAATTTAAAACCATCCGCAGGATAAAGCCCTTTAAAAGCAACTGGTTATTATTCGCTGCTATGATCGAGAGTTTTTTATTAAGTATTGATGAAGAAATCGACGCGGCCAGGATTGATAATGCAATTGACCAGGTCACAAAATGGTATGTAGGCGATGGCTGGTATAGCGATGGCGATCATTTTCATTTTGACCATTATAACGGCTATGTAATGCATCCCATGCTGGTGGAGGTACTTAAGGTAAATGTGGCAAAAGGCCGGCGCGATAAAAAAGAATATGAGGTGGCTTATAAAAGAATGCAGCGGTATGCTTCCTTCCAGGAAAGATATATTTCACCTGAAGGCACCTACCTGGTGGTGGGGCGTTCTTCCACTTACAGGGTGGGTGCTTTTCAGCCTTTGGTGAAGCTGGCGCTGGAAGATGGGCTGCCGGAAGAAATGAAACCAGCCCAGGTGCGTTGCGCGCTTACGGCGGTAATGAAGCGGATGTTTATCGTCTCAACCTTTACAAAAAGCGGCTGGCTGACACTTGGCCTTTTGGGTAATAATCAAAAAAAACTGGCAGATTATTATTCAAATACCGGCAGTATGTATGTTACGGCGCTGGTGTTTTTGGCATTGGGATTGCCGGAAAGCCATGAGTTCTGGTCAGCTCCTTATTCAGAATGGACACAATTAAAAGCATGGTCAGGCAAACCATTCCCTAAAGATTATGCGGTAGATTATTGATCCGGGACAGGTATTTGTTTTTCCCGGCTGCGCATGTTCGGTGTAATATGTTGTTTTAAATAGTAGGTAATATTTTAGTAGGATCTTATCTATGAACACTATAAATGAAACCGGAATTTATGAGATCGTTTCAGATCTGGTGGAGCATAACGGCTGCCTCACAGGATATATTACGAACTCGGCAATATTTTACCAGTTGGGGCTAACGGATGTACTGAACCATTCTATTGAGATCGGAACGAATGAGCGGCGGCGCCAGATAAAAAGGGCGGGATATATTATTTCTTTTATTCCCCAGAAAAATACTATTACCAGGGATAACATTGAGCTGCTGCTGGCCAGGAAATATCCGGCTTCAACACGCGTTATCCTGGCCATATTGCTGGAGGCGGTCTTTGAATACCGGCTTTCTGAAAAACTAAAAGCTACTGTAAATCCCAAACTGACTTATGACATACCTTTTGCCATACGTTTTTTATAACTGATAAGGAGGTCCGTAACAATTTCTTGTTCATAATTAGGTTTTTTACAACCTTTTAGAAGGTGGCTTCGTCAAAAGATAAATTTGGCATCGCAATTGCTTTTGAACATGAATAAAATTATGATCAAAATGAAATATTTATCCGTTGTAGTGATTACAGCAGCGTTGATCTTTACAGCCTGCTCATCTGGTAAAAACGCCATTGCATCCAGGAAAGATTTCAAGGGAAGTTGGGAAATTACCTCGGCAAGAGTGGATGGGGCCGAAGGGAACCTGAACATAACCGCATTTGACGATGCTGCTTTAAAGTGTTTTGAAGGCAGCCAGTGGTACCTGCCCAATAATGGTTATGGAACCTACACCATTAATGCCGGGGGCGATTGTGTATCCGGAGCCAGGCAGATACTGTGGTCGCAGCGCGTAAACGGAGGTATTACGCTGTTTAATTTTAAAAAAATGGATGGCGTACGTAAAAAAAACTCCAAAGATATCGATGAAGGATACTCTTTAGAAGTTACTTCTTTCGAAGGGGATCATTTTACAGCCCGCAGCCCGGTACAGTTTGAAGGTAAAACCATATATATTGTTTACGATTTTTCCAGAAGATAACTTATGTGAACCCCGATTATGCTAAATGCCCGCAAAATCTGCGGGCATTTTATTTATTATGTATCGTTTGAAAAGCAGTTATTGTGCTTTATCAAATGCCACAACTGTGGCTACTGCCTGGGCCGCGCCGGCATTTACTTTGAAATAGATCCTGCCGTCGCTGGTAGCAGTTTGCGCAGCGGTAACGGCCATCGACTTAACGGCGTCGTTCACTTTTCCGGCAAAAGCTGATTGGGTGCTGCTGTTAATAGCATTATTCAGGTCATTATAATTTAATTCCTTTTTACTGGTAACAATTGCCATATAGTCTTTATTGCCAATATTGTCGGCTTCAAGCGATTCCGATTTGGGAAATAACCGGTAACCGGTAATGCCGCAATAAGGTGAATGCTTGGAAACAGTTTGGCCTGCTTTTAAATAAGGGAACAGCACATAACTTTTACCATCAGTTTCCTGTCCAAAAATATAAATATAACATTCAGTTGAATTTTTTACTTCCATTTTAAAACGGGTACCCACTTTTATCGGTGTTACCGTTTGAAAAGAATTATTACCGGCAGATTTTAGTTTAATATATTGTTTACTTGCGTTATCCACCAAACCAATATTGCATTCTAACGGAGTGGCGGCTACTGCGGCAGATTTGGGCAAAGGATCAATGCCATAAGCTTCTCTTACATATTGCTGAAAATCGCCGTATTTTACCCAGGCAATCCCGTTGTTTCCCCATGAGGGTGTCCAGCTATTCATCAACTGGAAGGCACCGCCGTATTTACTGTCATTATAACCAATGACACACATAGCATGTCCTCCCATACCAACATTTGCCTGGTCCATGCCCTGCGGCTGCCAAAGGTCCTTGCCCATCATATCCTGCATAAAGCTTTGCCCAACCAGCATGCCTATTACAACGGGGGCATCTTTTGCGAGGTGCTCTTTAATCGCCCTTACGCTTATCTTGTTAAGGTTATCGCCTTCTGTTAGCCTGGTAAACCCGTGAATGGTATTTTGCCTTCCTTCCTGGATGGTGGTGCCATCGGGGGTGCGGCTGCAGTCCTGGTCGCTGTAAGGATATTGACTTAATGGCACGCCACCATTAGCTTTCATGGCTTCCATTGCCTTTTGAATGTAAGAACCCTGGCAATCGTTACCTAACCTGATTTGATTATATAAGTAGGAGGGACTGAATGCAATGGTATTAGGGTCTTTTCCGGTTGCAGCGGCAGTTAAAATGGTTTGAGCGGCGTATGCGCTGCTCCAGGCAACACAGCTGCCCTGCTCGCCCTGGTCGCCGCGCTGAGGCGCAAAACGCAGCAGGGATACTGCTTCCGGCAGCGGGTTTTTATTATTGTCGGCCTCCAAACCCTCATAAATAGACGCCTTATTAAATTCAGCAGGGCTATAACTATAACCGCTTTGCGAGAATAATTGCTGTGCAGTGTTTATGATATTGGAATTGCAGCCCCCTTTACCCATAAAAAAGTAAAAAGCCACGCCAATTACCAATAACACAATAATACCCTTACCCCTGAAAAGGGTCAATAATAAAGGCAGCAAACCTAACAGGCCGCCGCCGCCCGAAGAGCTACCCCCGCCGCCGCGGTCGTCATTGTAGTCATCATTATCCTGTCCCTGTGGATCGTCAGTCATTCGTATTGGCATATCAGAAAATTTTAATAAAAATAAAAGATATTTTATTTTGGATCATTTGTTTACAAAAATATTATAGTGACTGTATAGCGGACCAAAATATCTTCTTATATACAATGCTATTCTGTCACAATGCTTATCTTTGCGCCTCCCGAAGGGGTCCTTCGGAAAAAATTAAAGTTCATAATGAAGTTTGATCGTAATACCGTCATCGGTTTTGCATTATTAGCGGTACTCTTTGGTTTCTATTTTTTTTACAATTATAAGCAGCAGGCAGCGGCGCAACAGGAACAGGCCCGTAAGGATTCTATTGCAAAAGCCATGCAGCCTAAACTGGATACGGCGGCTATGCGCCTGGATTCCATTAAAGCCGATTCGCAATTGCATGTAACAAAAGCCGGCATGTTTCAGCAGGCGGCTAACGGAAGCGAACAGCTGGTTTTCGCAGAAAACAGCGTGTTTAAGATCGCTTTTTCCAATAAAGGCGGGCAGCCCAAATATGTTGAACTGAAGCATTTTAAGAATGCGGAAACAAATGAGCCTGTACGGGTAGCTGCTTCCGATTTTAATAAGATCAGTTACACCATCAATACCTCCTCCAATCAAAGTGCGCAAACAGCTGATCTTTATTTTAATAATGGCAAAGTTACGCAGGGCCCGTCGGGTTCCCAGGTCGTTACTTTTGATCTGAAAGGAGGCGACAGCACTCAATCGGCCAACTATATTACCCACCAGTATATAATTTATCCGGATAATTATAAGATCGATTTCAATATTGTATTAGCGCAGCTCGGTACCCTTCTTACCCAGGGGAAATTAAACCTGCTGTGGCAGTACGAAGCCCATCAGCAGGAATCAGACCTGTCTTTTGAAAGGCAAAATACACAGGTGGGGTATATGGAAGACGGCAGCTTTGATTATCATACCATCGGCAGGAAAAATAGTGTGGATTTTGATAAGTCGGTAGAGTGGGTTGGGGTAAGACAGCGCTTCTTCAATACATTTCTTATTGCTAAAGATAAGTTTGCCGGGGGAAAGATGGATTGGAAGGAACCCGATGCAAACAGCCATACCGTCGTTCAGTCTGTTGCAAATATGCAAATGTCGGTAACGCCGGGTGCCAGCGCCACTATACCGCTTAGCATCTTTTATGGCCCGGCCGACTACAATATCCTGAAAAAGGAGGGCGGCGGTCTCAGCAAACTGATCAACCTGGGACAGGGGATGTATGCTTTTGTAAGACCTTTGAACCAGTTTGCCATTGTTCCTATCTTCAACTTTTTTAAAGGATTTGTAAGCAGCTATGGTTTGATCATCGCTTTACTTACCTTAATTATCAGGCTGTTGATTTCGCCATTGACCTACAGCAGTTATTTAAGTGGCGCTAAAATGAAAGCGCTGCGGCCCGAAATTGCTAAACTGAAAGAGAAATTTGGCGCCGATCAGCAGGCGATGAGTATGGAGCAGATGAAATTGTTCAGGGAAGCAGGCGTAAACCCGTTAGGTGGCTGTATACCGGCATTGTTCCAGATCCCTATTTTCTTTGCCCTTTATAGTTTCTTCAGCTCTAATGTGGATCTAAGGGGCGTGGATTTTTTATGGAGCCATGATCTTTCGGCATACGATGCACCTATAAAATTCGGATTGAATATACCGCTGATCGGTAATCACTTAAGCTTATTTACTATTACTGCCGTGGTGACCAGTTTACTGATTTCTCTCTACAGCATGAATATGACCCCCGATCAAAACAACCCTATGATGAAATACATGCCCTATTTCATGCCGGTATTCCTGCTCTTTATTTTCAATAAACTGCCTTCGGCGTTAACCTGGTATTATACAGTATCGAATATCATCACTTTGATCCTGCAGTTTGTGATACAGAATTATATTATTGATCATGATAAAATCCTGGCAAAGATCGAAGCAAACCGGAAGAAGCCAAAAACAAAATCGAAATGGCAGGAGCGGCTGGAGCAAATGCAGGAGCAGCAAAAGCAAATGCAGCAAAACAGAAATAAAAAATAAATATAAAATCCGGGTTTATCAAGGCCCGGATTTTTTTTAAGCAACTTATTGTTTATCTTGTAGCGTCTTAGTATTGTTGATTAAATAATTATGCGATTCAAATTACTATACCTGCTTCATTTCATTTTATTAATACAGGTAGCTGCTGCCCAGAAGAGACTGACGGAAGCGACTATTTATTACGATGTGGTGATCAATACCAATAATAACAGCCCTAAAGCGGCAGACATGCTGGATGGTTCCACCAGTATTACATACGTTAAAGGAGCGCTGAGCAGGTCTGATTTTATCAGCGCTCTGGGTTCCCAATCCACCATTTTTGATGCAAAAGCAGGCACTGCCACGAATATAAGGGAATATGGAAGTAAAAAATTCCTGATCACTTACAATAACGATGAATGGAAAACTTATAATAAAAAATACGATGGCATTACTTATAAGATTGAAAAAGAGTATAAAAAGATAGCAGGCTATAATTGTCAGAAAGCTACCGGCAAACTGAGCGATGGCACTGTATTCACTGTTTATTTTACCAGGGAGCTGATCCCTTCCAATACCGACTTTCAGTATATCAATAAAAATCTGCCCGGGTTAGCCATGCAGTATGATGCTTCCAGAGGAAATGTAAAGGTAACCTTTACGGTTTCGAATGTTGATTTCTCGGTAGTACCGCTTGCAAAATTCGATTTGCCCAAAACAGGTTACCGGGTAATGTCGTTCACTGAATTTTCAAAAGAAAATGCAATCTCCAGGTAAATTGAAAGCTGCAGTTATATCGAATTAAGCAGTTCTCTTGCTGCCTTTTTGTACAGGTTCTCTTTTTTCCTGTTGTACCACCATTTGGGTGCGGTCTTTTTCATAAGCGTATCAATATTACGCATGCCAAACAGGTTCCACAGGCCATGCAGCTTACCGCCGATGCTGCTTTGCAGCGCCCTGAGGCTCATGGCAAACCCGCCGTCTATATATTCCATGTGGTGCCAGTAGCCGGCTGGCATAAATAAAGTATCTCCATGCTCTAAAATGATTTCGTAACCTTTAGCCATCTTAACAGCCGGGAAATGCTCATAATCAAAATGCTGGTAATAATTGGCGTAATTCGCTAAGCTTAATACTTCCCAGGGTTTACGATATAACTTATGTTGCTCCTCAAAAGGAAAGAGCAAAACCCTTTTTCGTCCCACAAACTGGGTATGTAAAATATGACTGAGATCGATATCAAAATGCATGTGCGTAATAGCGCCCTCGCCGCCCACGAATAGCATAGGATATTTCTTAACAAAACCACCCATCAGTTCATCGGGCCAGGAAAAATCTTTTACAATCTGTGGTGCATGCTGAAATATATTGAACAGGAAAATGCGGAGATCAACCGGGCCCTTTTTCACCATTTCAAGATATTCCCCAAATTTCATGTATGCATCAGCCGTATTGATGGGTGTATACGAATCGCTTTTTACATTATTGTAAACACCTACTTTTTTATCGCCTACAATGCCAATGAAATAATCCCAGTTCCATTGGGTATATGCGGGCCATTGTTTTGATAACCCTTTAATAACTAATGGCTTGCCGGTGTTGTAATATTGAGCTTTAAAATCTTTAGGAGAGATGGTCTCTACTGCGTCTACGGGTCTTAGCTGCATTTTTTTATTTTTTGAAACAAGGTGCAAAATTATGCTACAAAGTATTAAAATAGTTTCAAACCTTGTAACTACTTTGTTTTTAATGTTTTTGAAGCTCCCGGGAACGCAGTATATATTTCCCGATCACATCAAATTCAATATTTACCGTATCCCCGGTTTTTATGTTTTTGATATTAGTATGCGTGTAGGTGTAGGGGATAACAGCCACCCTGAAATGGTCGGCTCCTACTTCAAAAACGGTCAGGCTGATACCATTCAGGCAGGCTGAGCCTTTTTCAATTACCAGCGGGGCAAATTTTTTGTCGAAGCCAAATACATATTCCCAGCTTCCTTTTTTTGTGGTAACCGAAAGGCATTTTGCAGTGGCATCAACATGTCCCTGAACAATATGCCCATCCAGCCGGCCATTCATAACCATACACCGTTCCAGGTTTACCGTATCATTTTCCAGCAATGCGCCGAGGTTGGATTTTTTTAAAGTTTCCTCAATGGCGGTAACGGTATGCATACCGGCATCAACGTTTTCTACGGTAAGACATACACCATTGTGGCTAATACTCTGATCAACTTTTAATTGTGCTGAAATGAGGCTTTCGATCACAAAAGTTTTTCCCGAACCGTTAGGGGTTATTTTTTTTACGGTACCTGTGGCTTCTATTATTCCTGTAAACATGACGCTAATTTCTGCACAATAACATTCTATCCAAAATATTTTTTTATTAAAAATAATTTTCTATTTTTGCGCCTCCTGAAGGGGTGCTTCGGGCAAAAAATTACCAAAGGAGGTATATAAAACATGTTAATAATTGATTCTAAAGACTGCGAAAACATTGATAAAGCGCTGAAAAAGTACAAGAAAAAATTTGAGAAATCTAAAGTTTTGCTTGAGCTGCGTGATCGTCAAAGCTTTACAAAACCATCTGTACGTCGTCGTGGAGAGGTTTTGAAGGCTATTTACAAGCAGCAGATCGCCAGCGGTAAAATCGAACTTTAATAATCCATATTATTTTGAATAAATTGCAGTCTCACAGTTTTGTGAGACTTTTTTTATGTCGTTTCAATTTAGTCAGCATATTACCACCTTTATTAACTATCTCAGGTTTGAGAAACGTTATTCCCGGCATACGGTAACCGCTTATGAAGGGGATTTGCAGGAGTTTAACATTTTTATAGACAGGGATTATGATGGTTTGGCTTTTCCTGAAATTTCGTACTACCAGGTAAGAAGCTGGCTGGCCCGGCTTAAGGAAACCGGTATTACTTCCAAAAGTATTAACCGCAAAATATCCACCTTAAAATCGTTTTTCAAGTTCCATTTAAAAGCGGGTACTATACAAAGTAGCCCGATGGCCAAAATTGTGTCGCCAAAAACAGGTAAGCGCCTGCCTGTATTTGTAAAGGAAGCAGATTTGCATAGTTTACAGGCAGCTGCAAAAACTTCCACCGATGACTGGAAAACATTGAATGGGCACATGCTGATCCGTCTTTTTTATGCTACCGGCATGCGGCTGAGCGAACTGATCACGCTAAAGGAGCGACAGGTTGATTTCAGCCGGAAACAGGTTAAAGTGCTGGGAAAGGGAAGCAAGGAAAGAAGCATTCCTTTAAATACTGAAGTTTTAAAGGCTATTGAAACATATATATCCTTAAAACGCAGGGACTTTGCCGAAACCGGGGAAGAGCTGCTTATTACGGAAAAGGGCAAAAAAATGTACCCTAAATATGCTTATTTGCTGGTGAGAGCTTACTTATCTGCCATTCCCACCCTCGATAAAAAGAGCCCGCACGTATTGAGGCATACTTTTGCTACCCACCTGGTTAATAACGGCGCCGCTTTAAATGCCGTAAAAGAGCTGTTAGGGCACTCAAGCCTCGCTGCTACGCAGGTATATACTCATAATACTATTGAGAAGCTAAAAGAAGTATATAAAAATGCCCACCCGAAGGCCTGATTTTATGACAAAATTTTAGCAATCATTTTTTTGAAATGAGGCGTTCTTTTTATTAACTTTAATACCAGCAAACTGTTGTTCTTTGACAGGGTTATAAGTTAGTAATTATTCACTCTTAAATATATCACTATGAATGTAAACATTCAAACGGTTAATTTCGATGCCGATCAAAAGCTGATTGATTTTGTAAATCGCAAAATGGAGAAACTGCATACGTTTCATGATCGCATCATTGAGTCGGATGTGTTTTTAAAGTTGGACAATGTGGTCCATACTATTAAAGACAAGATTGTTGAGATCAAAGTCCATGTGCCGCGCCACAGTTTTTTTGTAAAGAGTACCAGCAAGTCCTTTGAGGAGTCTTTTGAAAGCGCTTTTGATTCGCTGGTAAACCAGGTAAAACGGCGGAAAGAAAAAATGGTTGCTTAAACCACAACTAAAAAATTTCTTTTTTTCGTGCCCCCGCCATAAACGGGGGCTTTTTTGTGAATGAAGGACTTTATTTTCCCCTGTCAGGTATAAAAGAAATTATAAACCGTGCGGCATCGCTTGTGGTTTTGCAGATTTCAAATCTGTTTATTAATAATGAATGGGGAACACCTCCCGGGCACCCTGCAAAAGGGTATTTCAGGGCAATAACGGAAAAAGGTTAGTGCCGATAATTTTTTTGAAAAATATTGTTTGGGGATTTTGAGGTTTGGAAAAATCCTCCTACTTTTGCCTTCCAAATTTTTGGGGTGCTTGTCTGCTGCTTTACAAAAGATTGCAGAGATGCCCTGAAAACAGAAAGTTCTTTTAAAAAATGCCGAAGTAGCTCAGTTGGTAGAGCAGCTGATTTGTAATCAGCAGGTCGCGGGTTCGACTCCCTTCTTCGGCTCAGTTAAGTTGACAAGTTGATGTGTTGATAGGTTGAAAAGGAGCACTCCTGTAAACTTCTTAACCTTTCAACTTTTAAACTGAACAGGGTAGATGGCCGAGTGGTTAAAGGCGACAGACTGTAAATCTGTTCTCTTCGGAGTACGGAGGTTCGAATCCTTCTCTGCCCACAATATAATTTGAGAATGTGCAAATTTGAAGGTTTGAAAATAGCGCATTTCAGATGTAAGAGTTCTTTGAATTTGAATATTTGTAGAAAATTAAATTTTCAAATTAACTAATCTTCAAATTTTCAAATTGATAAGCGGGAGTAGCTCATTTGGTAGAGCGGTAGCCTTCCAAGCTTCAGGTGGCGAGTTCGAGCCTCGTCTCCCGCTCTAAAAAAAGACGGTGGATTTGTGTTAGCTTTTCAAGCTTCAGGCAATTCCGATAGGTAAGTATCGGGGAGCCTCTTCTTCCGTTCTGTGTGGATGACAGAAATGAGATGGCAGTTGACGGCATTACTGTCAGCTAACAACGGTCATCTGTCAACTTAATATTTGACAAGCCGTTGTAGCTCAGTGGTAGAGCACTTCCTTGGTAAGGAAGAGGTCGTGAGTTCAATTCTCATCAACGGCTCTTTGATGAAGTGGGCAGGTTAATAAGTGTAAAGGGTAACAGGGAGTGGCATCTTCTTGTGAACATTTCAACCTGTAAACTTGTTAACCATACGCAACAGTACAAAGAGTGCGCCGCAGTGAAACTTAATAATGAAACTGCCGCACATAATAAATAAAAACAACTTTAAAAACAGATAACAATGTCAAAAGAGACCTTTAAAAGGGAGAAACCCCACGTAAACATTGGTACTATTGGTCACGTTGACCATGGTAAAACTACTTTGACTGCAGCTATTACTGAAGTTCTTGCAAAAAAAGGTTTAGCTACAGCAAAAAAATATGATGATATCGATGGTGCTCCTGAAGAAAAAGAAAGAGGTATTACTATTAATACCGCTCACGTAGAATACCAAACAGATACTCGTCACTACGCACACGTGGATTGTCCCGGTCACGCTGACTACGTAAAAAATATGATCACCGGTGCTGCTCAGATGGATGGCGCTATCCTGGTAGTTGCTGCGACTGATGGCCCTATGCCTCAAACAAAAGAACACATCCTTTTGGCTGCACAGGTAGGTGTACCTAAAATGGTGGTTTTCTTAAATAAAGTTGACTTGGTTGATGATCCTGAACTGTTGGATCTTGTTGAAATGGAAGTTCGCGATGAGTTAAGCAAACGCGGTTTTGATGGTGATAACACTCCTATTATTAAAGGTTCTGCAACCGGCGCTTTAGCTGGTGATGAAAAATGGATTGGTGCGATCACTGAATTGATGGATGCGGTAGACAGCTACATTCCGCTTCCTCCCCGTCCGATTGATCTTCCGTTCCTGATGTCTGTAGAAGATGTATTCTCTATCACTGGTCGTGGTACTGTGGCTACAGGTCGTATCGAAAGAGGTAAAATTAAAACAGGTGAACCTGTTGAGATTGTAGGTTTAATGGAAAAACCATTAACTTCTACAGTAACAGGTGTGGAAATGTTCCGTAAAATATTAGATGAAGGTGAAGCTGGTGATAACGCAGGTTTATTATTACGTGGTATTGAGAAAACTCAAATCCGCCGTGGTATGGTAATTTGCAAACCAGGCTCTATTACTCCGCATACTGAATTTAAAGCTGAGGTTTACGTATTAAGCAAAGACGAAGGTGGCCGTCACACTCCGTTCTTCAACAAGTATCGTCCTCAGTTCTATTTCCGTACCACAGACGTAACCGGGGAATGTACACTTCCTGAAGGAACTGAAATGGTAATGCCTGGTGATAACACTACCTTAACTGTAAAACTGATCACTCCTATCGCGATGGAAAAAGGTTTGAAGTTTGCGATTCGTGAAGGTGGTCGTACAGTGGGTGCCGGTCAGGTAACTGAGATCATTAAATAAGCTGTAAGCAATTAGCTTTTAGCTTTAAGCCGAAAGGCAAATTGTGAAGAACATAGAATAAGATCTTTACAGTTTTATAAGATACTAAAAGCTGTCCCGCCGCATGCGGGATAGCTTTTAGCTTTAAACGGGCATAGTTCAATGGTAGAATAGCGGTCTCCAAAACCGTTGATCAGGGTTCGAATCCTTGTGCCCGTGCAATTTATAAGTTCAAAGTTTGATGTTATTAAAGTTTAATGTTTTATACGTAATGTTAAACCTTAAACTTTGAACCCTAAACATTAACAAGATGAACAAATTCGTCAATTACTTAAAAAATAGCTATAAAGAATTAGCGGAAAAGGTAACCTGGCCTGACTGGGCCCAGTTGCAACAATCGACTATGATTGTTTTGGTAGCTACCATTATTACTACTTTATTGGTATGGCTGATGGATTTTCTGGCAGGCGGTGGCCTCAATTTCTTGTACAAAATATTATATAGCTAAGATGGAAGATAATATAGTTGAAAATAAATCGCCTGAAACTCCCCAGCAGGATACCAAATGGTATGTATTGCGTGTGGTGAGCGGTAAAGAGCGTAAAGTGAAGGAGTATCTGGATAAAGAAATTTCACGCAGCCCTTTTGAGAAAGTGGTAAAGCAGGTTTTTTTACCCGTTGAAAAAGTGTATAAAGTACAGAACGGTAAAAAAGTGATGCGTGAGCGAAACTATTATCCGGGCTACGTGATGATTGAAGTACTGGAGGGAAAAATGAGCGATGACCTGAGAGATCTTGTTGTGGGTACTAATAGTGTTATTCATTTCCTGGGTAAAGAAAATCCCATCGCGCTTCGTAAAAGCGAAGTGAATAAAATGCTGGGCCGTATGGATGAAATGGCAGAAGCGGGCGGTGTTAACATGGTGGAACCTTATATTGTTGGTGAAACGATTAAGATTGTTGAAGGACCGTTCAATGATTTCAACGGAATTATTGAAGAGGTGAACGATGAAAAGAAAAAATTGAAAGTGATTGTAAAAATATTTGGCCGGTCCACACCTGTGGAGTTGAATTATATGCAGGTAGAAAAAATTATTTAATTAAAAACGATATTATTTTATTGAATAAGGCCGGCCATCCATTGGGCGGCCTTTTATTTTTGCTTTTATAATAGATGCCCGCACCGCTGAATTTCAAATGCTTATTCTTAATTAAGTTTTTTTTAAGATGCTGATGCAACTGTTTTGGCATAGTTTTTACTCTTTTATGGGTAATTAGAATTTAAAAACTAACAAAATTCAGGTTATGACTAAAGTTAAATTTTTACCGTTTTTCATAATTGTATTTGTTTTATTTATTGCGGCCTGCTCAAACAAAAAGCAGGAGGAAAATGCTAATGCGGTACCCGCGCAGGATACAGCAGGGCTGGCCGAATATCAAAAATGGAAACTGGAAAATGAAGTGAGGGCTAAAATTGAGGCTGAAAATGCAGATGCTCAGCAAACAACAACCGTTGTGGCACCGGTAAGGAGCAGCGCGGCTTCTTCAGGAAGTTCAAGTTCAAGAAGTCATGTTACTTACGAGAGCAGAGGCAATAGCCCGGCACCGGAAGGAACACCTGCTCCTGCCACAGCGTCTGAACCTGCACCTGCTTCCCAAAAGAAAGGCATGAGCCATACGGCTAAAGGAGCAATTGTAGGGGCCGTTACAGGTGCTGCCACCGGCGCTATTGCCAATAAGAAAAACAGACTGGGTGGTGGTGTGGTTGGAGGTGTTGTAGGTGCCGCTGCAGGTGCAGGCATTGGAGCCATTGTAGATAAAAAAGAGAAACAGAAAGATGATAATTAAGTAATTGATTATTTTACAAAGCGGTGTAATGACCTCTTTTTTAATTTCAATCTTTATTATTTTCTTAACAGTATCAATATCAACTTTGTAAGCAATTAAATATAAAAATTAAAAAAAAAACTCAAGACCATGAAACAAATTTTAACGATAGCCCTGATGACAGTTGCCGCTGCCGCATGTAACAGCTCAACAAATAATGAGTCATCTTCTTCTGATACCAGCGTTACTGCCTCTGCAGATGATACTACATTAGCGGCTGCTACAACCGATGCAACTGCTGAAACTGAAAGCACTATAATATATACGGAAGGGGATGTGGCGACTAAGGATAACCAGGTGGTGGTGTATACTTCCGGGAAATGGCAGCCTGTTGAAAAAGATATGACACTTGATAATGGGGTGGTGGTGAAGCCAAACGGGGATCTGATTGATAAGGATGGTAAAAAAACACATATTGGAGAAGGCGAGCATGTTACCAGAACCGGAAAATTTTTCAACAAAGCGGGTACTGCTGTTGAAAATGCCTGGGACGATACGAAGCATGGAGTTAGTAAGGCTGCAGAAGCAACCGGAAATGTTGCGGAAAGAGGTTATGATAAAACGAAAGAAGGGGTAAAAAATGCGGCAGAAGCCACTAAGAGTGGTGTGGAAAAAGCCGCCGAGGCCACTAAAGAAAAAGCCCAGGATGTAGGTCATGCTATTAAGAAAGGCGCGCAAAAAGCAGGAGAAAAAGCTAAAGAAGCAAAAGAGGATATCAAAAAAGATTTTAAAGATTAATAACGGTTTTTCGATTATGTTTTGAGAGAGGCGGGCATTGGCCCGCCTCATTTCTTAATTACTTTTTCTTTTCCTTCGTTTCCTGCGGTGTCTTAAATTCTTTAAATTTATCGTTGATGTAAACGGTCATCCCTTCATAACCAAGCTTTCTGGCTAAAGCATACGTGGGCCGGTATCGGATAAAGAAAGCCTGCAGCTCTTCATCTTTAAGCCCCGTAAGTGAGGTTACCCGTCCGGGAGAAAATACAAAATCAATATACTTATCCTCCTCCTGTCTTATGAGTCTTTTCTTTAACCGTCTTTCCTCCTTGGCATCTTTTGAAAAAAAGCTGGCCGGACTTAGTACAATACCTACGCCCGCTTCAGGGGTATTGCCACCCGTAATACCTGGTTTTTTTTCAAATACTGAGGCGTTTTCCTGTCTTCGTCTTAAAGAGTCATTGCTGTAACTGCCGGTGACAGTGACCCTGTTCATGAACAGGGATTTTTCTATTAATGCTGCGTCATAGCCGGAAATGTAAAACTGATCCTCAACCGTAATAGTATCGCTGGTATAATTGGTATGGGAGAAAATGACCTGGTCGCTCAGGTTGGCTTCAATTGTATAATTCCCGTTTGCATCAGATACTACGGATTGGCCTGATGTTATATTCTTTATAGTAGCATTGGGTAAAGGATACAATGTGTCATAAGTATAATTATTGACCCGTCCTTTCAGAAGGTTTTGACTGAGTGCAGGGTAAATGAAAACAAACGATAGCGAAAGCAAAAAGCAGAATTTCACGCGCATTGGTAAAATTAGTTAATACAAATTATATTGTATCTATTTAGATTGTTAAAGTAATAAATCAGTGTTCATCAACAGTTTTTGAAAAGCTGTACAACAGATAAAACAGCGCGGGTAATATAAAAACGCTTCCGGCTAATAATGCAATACCTAATGCGCGAATTGTTTTTGCCGCTCCCTGGTGTATCAGTAACGACAGCCCGGCCGAATTTTTCAGATCAATAATTACAGGATAATGTTCGTATGTGATCGCTATTAAAAGCAATGTAACCTGAGCCCCGGCAACAATGCGCAGCAGTTTTGTTTTATTTGCAAACAAAGATACCCACATCCATATAAGCGACAGGACGGCCAGGCAAACGCAGGCAATACTGATGGGGTTTCCAAATAACCAATGCATTAAGGGAATATGTTCTGTTTGTGCGGCAACCAAAACCAGGGCGGCTGCAACTAAAGCCGCCATACTCATGTGTTTTGATTTGGCTGTGAACCGCTTTTTATCTTCCTCCGTTTTTGCATCGCCGATAATATAGATAGCAGCTAAAAAGCCACAGATAATTACCGTGTAAATACCGACTGCAACAGGAAATATGCCCAGCCAGCTAAACAGGTATGCCTCTGAAAAAGTGCTGGCCTGTGTGTCTATTGAACCGGCTACCGCACTGCCGGCAATGATGCCCAGAAAGAAAGGTGTAATAACACTGGAATACATGAATATTTTTGAATAAAAAACCTGCATCTTATCCTGTATGGCATCGTAACTTCTAAAGGTAAAAGCTGTTCCACGTGCTATAATACCCAGTAGCATGATGGTTAGCGGTATATGCAAATAAATGGACATGGTTGCATAAATAACCGGAAAGCCCACAAACAGTATTACAATGGCAATAATTAACCACATGTGGTTAGCCTCCCATATCGGGCCGATCGCCCGGTACATGACCTTCCGGGTGCTCTCTTTGCTTCTTTTAGTTGAAAGAAATTCCAGGATGCCTGCACCGAAATCGGCTCCTCCCATTAAAATATACAGAAGGATAGAAGTCCATAAAAACGCCATTACTACATATAACATAATTCCTGTTTAATGCCTGTCAACATTTTGCTTTATGCTCTCACGTCGTACAATATATCAACCATTTTTACCTGCCTGTACAATAATATCATTACAATAACACTAAGTGAAACATACACTGCTGTAAAAATATAGAAGGAATAAATAATGCCGGGCATAGGCGTAACTGCATCTATCGTACGCATATATCCGTACATGATCCAGGGCTGGCGGCCTACTTCTGTAACGGTCCAGCCCGCTTCCAGCGCTATAAATCCTGCCGGGATGGCGGCTACAAAGAGTTTCAGTAACCATCTTTTTTCAAGCCACCTTCTTTTTCTCCAAAGCACCAGTAAATAAAATATCGAGATCAGCAGCATCAGCACTCCTAAGAACACCATTACCTGGAATGCGTAATGCACTATGGCTACGGGAGGCCTGTCGTTCTGAGGGATCGCATCCAGCCCGGCAACTTTTGCCTTAAAGCTGCCGTGTGCCAAAAAACTTAGTCCGCCGGGTATTTTTATAGCATATTTTACAGTGTCGTTTTTTTCATCGGGCACACCGCCAATGATCAATGGCACATTTTCTCCGGTATGAAAATGGGCTTCCATGGCAGCCAGTTTTGCAGGCTGTCTTTTCGCCACGTCCTTGGCTGAAAAATCTCCGCTCAGCGGCTGTAATATTGCTGCCACTACAGCAAATACCACCGCTATTCTGAAGGCTTTGGTATGAAAACGTACATTCTTCTTCTTTAATATCATTAAGGCATGCACACCGGCTACAGCAAACCCTGTGGAGGCTGTGGCTGCTAATATCATGTGAATGGATTGGGATAGCCACGCTTCGTTAAACATAGCTGCTATGGGATCTGCATTAAGATATTCGCCATTGAGATAGTCAAATCCTGTGGGGCTGTTCATCCAGGCATTGGCTGCAACCACGAGTATACCCGAAGCAAGACCGCTGACCCCTACGATCACTCCTGTAAACCAATGAAACCATCTGTTAAATTTGTTCCACCCATATAAATAAAAACCTAATGCGATTGCTTCAATAAAGAACGCGGTTCCTTCAAGAGAAAAGGGCATGCCGAAAATAGGTCCCGCGTGCTTCATGAACTCCGGCCATAACAACCCTAATTCAAAAGATAATACCGTGCCCGATACGGCTCCGGTTGCAAAGAAGATTGCTACTCCGCGGCTCCAGGCTTTGGTTACATTTTTATAAGTAATATCACCTGTTTTCAGCCATTTATAATGCGACACCGCCATAAAGAACGGCATTACCATTCCAATACATGCAAAAATGATGTGAAAGCCAAGTGATAATGCCATTTGCGATCGTGCCGCAAGAAAATTATCCATAGATGGTATGGATTTAGAATTGATTTAACCAACCAGCAAAGTTAACCCTAATTATGTGAAATAAAATACTACTATTGATGAAATTGCTCCTGTTGTTAGCCTGCAATAAGCGGTTATATTTGTAAAAATTTTATTGTGGGGAATCAATTCCATACAGTTCATTATATTCTTTTATACAGCGTACTGGCCATTGCCTATATCATGGGGCTTTTTGTGCCATTGATGGACAGTGATGCCGCACATCATGCCAATATTGCACTGCACATGTACCTGCATAACGATTTTGTGAACCTGATAGACAGGGGGGGTGATTATTTAGATAAACCTCATTTACTTTTCTGGATGGCCGGGGCGATGTATCATGTGTTTGGGGTAAATGCATTTGCTTATAAACTGCCTTCTTTTATTATGAGCATTGCTGCACTGATAGCCACCCAAAGGCTGGCGACGAAGTTGTATAATAAGGAAACCGGCAGCCTTGCGGCTTTAATACTTGCATCTGCCCAGGCATTTATACTGGCCTGCAACGATGTGCGCATGGATGCCATACTGACCGCCTGCATTATACTGGCCACCTGGCAGCTGGCAGAAGCGGCCACCATTAAAAAGTGGTATAATTATATCCTGGCTGCATTGTTCCTGGCAATGGGGTTCGCTACAAAAGGGCTTGTAGGAATCATTATGCCGGGGATTGCCCTGTTTTTTTACCTGTTATACAAAAGGGATTTCCACCTGATCTTTAATACCCGATGGCTGGTGGTGGCAGTTTTGTTAGCAGTATGCATGTCGCCTGTTGTATACTGTTATTATTTGCAATATGATAAGCATCCTGAAAAAGTGATCAGGGGAATGAGCCATATTTCGGGAGTGAAATTTATTTTATGGGGGCAGAATACCGAGCGGTTAGAGGGAAAGAACTGGGGGGGAGGTAAAAGGGACTATTTTTTTTATCTGCACACAATGCTGTGGGCTTTTTTACCCTGGAGTATCATCACCTATTATGCTATTGGCAGCCGTTTGAAATTCCTGTTTAAAACACGATTCGCTTATTTTAAGAATGAAGAGGGGCTTACCATCGGCACTATTGTTCTGATCTTTATATTGATCTCGCTCTCTCAGTTCCAGTTGCCGCATTACCTTAATATACTGTTTCCTTTTTTCTCCATATTATCAGCTCAGAAGCTGCTTTCGCTCCAGGCTGCAAACAGGGTAAAACCTTTAAAGATCCTTTATATTATCCAGCTGGTAATTGTTTGTATATTGGTCCCGGGTATACTAATCATTAGCGTATGGGCATTCCCGGTAACCAATTGGGCTGTTATAATACCTGCATTCTTATTGCTTACCCTTACCTTTTATTTCATCAGGAGGAACGATATTAAACTGGTAAAGATCATTACGGTAAGTGTTGCCTGCATGGCATTTGTAAATGTACTGCTCAACGGGAATTTTTACCCTAAAATAATGGAATACCAGGGAGGCGATAACCTGGCTGCAATTGCCAGAGCGCAAAATATACCGGTTAAAAAAACTGTATTTTATAATGCGCATAGTTATACATTTGATTTTTTAAGAGGCACCCTGTCACCTGTTGTATCGCTGGATGATATTAAAAAACGGGAAGATAATTTCTGGGTATTTACCGATCATAACGGGCTGGACTCTTTAAAAGCGGCGCAATTGCCGGGAGGAACCGTTTTTAGCAGCAACCAGTTTAGGGTAACCCGCTTAAATATAAAGTTTGTTAACCCCCGGAGCAGAACCGAAACGCTGGAAAAATATTATCTCATTAATATTAATAATCAACCATAGTGCAGAAGCGTCATTTGTATCAAATCTTAAAACCAGCTTTAAAGATCGCATTTACCCTGCTGGCCTTGTGGCTGGTATATACCAAGGTGGATTTTGCGGCACTAAGAAAATTATGGGCAGGTGCGGTAGCATGGCCGCTGATTATAGCGCTTATTGCCTTTATATTCTCCCAGTTCATTTCTTCATTCAGGGTATTGCAGTTTTTCCACAATGTGCAAATTCCCATTCCGGTTATTGAGAATTTTAAGCTGTACCTGTTAGGCATGTTCTATAATCTTTTTTTACCCGGCGGCATTGGTGGCGACGGCTATAAAATACTTGTATTAAAAAAGCGCTATAATGTAACACACAAAGATGTTTTTACAGCTGTCTTCTTCGACAGGTTAAGCGGCCTGTGGGCGCTGGGATTTTTGCTGGCGATATTAAGTTTTTTTTTACCACAATTAAAGGAATATAAGTTGCTGACAGCCGCCGGTTTTTTTACAGGTACCGTTATTTATTTTTTTGTACTTAAATTTTTCTTTAAAAGGGTACACCAGCGTTTTTTTATAACCCATGCTTTGGCAATAGGGGTGCAGGGCTTTCAGCTGATATGCGTGGCTTTTATTTTACGGGCGCTGGGGCATACCGATTATTACGCTTCTTATTTTTTCATTTTCCTGTTATCTTCTTTATCCTCCCTGTTCCCTTTTAGCGTAGGCGGTCTGGGTGCCAGAGAAGTGGCTATTATGTGGGGCGCTGCCACACTGGACCTCGATAAAGACGTATCGGTTTCGGTAAGCCTTTGTTTCTATTTTATTTCGCTGATCATGGCGCTGTGTGCCGTTCCTCTGTTATTTAAAAAAGATCAGTCAGCTACCTCCAGCCTGTAATAATCGCTGGCAAAATTTCCATCAAAGATCCCGTTTCTAAAGGAAAACAGTATCCTGTTTTTTCCTGTTTCAGCCGGGGCAACGATCGTAAAAGGTATGGTAGTAGTATAGCCTGGCGGTATCACGCTTTCAGTAAAATTCATGCTGCCTGCTCCATTGTTAACGGTGTAGGAGAGCGGCGTATAGGAATATTCTATTACAAGACCATTGCGGTTATAAATGGTATCCGTACTATTGTTTTCGATTTTTAAATGTACGGTAAGATGCTGCCCTTTTTTTACTTTTTGGGGCAGACCGGTTACCCTGATCTTCAAATTTTGTATTGCAGAAAAGTTTTTTACAGGTACAAGATTTCCATCTTTGTAAGCTGAAAATATTTTTATCAGAGAATCTGCCGGCGCTCCTTCTCTAAACCAGAAAGCGTCTTTGCCATCCAGTTTTTTTTCTTCATTACTGATGCTATAATTGGTTTTCCTGTATGTTTTGGTATTATACCCGATAGTGGTTACATCAGGGTGGTAAAATCGGTATAACGACGGAGCGGAATAGGAGTTCGTAAAAATGACGGGTGTGGCGCCTGCTTTTTGATAAATGCTGTCGGCCCATGCCCTGGCCTGGAAGAACGGCTTGTAATTTTTTATTTTAACTACAGGTGAGCCGGGGATAAAAAATAAGATCCGGGTGATGAGTATTAGTGCTATGTTGATATAGCACAGGGTCAGGAAAGCGCGCCTGAATGTATCGGTTCCGTTGACGATAAGATACATAAACAATACTACAAAAGAAGTGCCGGCAACCAATGTCCAGTGAGGCTGTACATTATTACGGAAAGAAGACAGGAAGAACAAAGATAAAATGCCGGTAAAATTAAAAAGATGCGCTCTGACAAGTTTGTCCTTTGTCTTTATTTTGTGCAGGCTGATATAAAAGAATATGGATATTACCGGGCCCCAAACCAATAGCTGTCCCAGTAGGTAATTGGTAGTATATTCAATTTTATATTTCTTGGTCGCTCTCTCAAAAAGATGGAACTTAACCGTTGCCCACTCATGTGCGTATTGCCAGTATAAATGAGGAAAAAATAAAATAATCACGATCGCTGCCATTAACCAGCATTTGGGGTTGGCCAGCAACCTTAAATTAGACAGTACCACAAATAACACGGGCAGCACTCCGTGGTATTTGCTGTAAAACATTCCCGTAACGGAAAGCGCCATCAGTAAAGTGTTGCCGAGGGTTTCAGCCTTCAGGAATCTTTTATAAGCGTAAAAAAAACAGGCCGAGAAAAATAATAAAGGCGCATCGGGGGTAGTGATAAAGCTATATACATTAAACAATAAGGTTGCGGCAAATAACCACAGGTAATATTTAAGATTTTTAAGATCATCGGGCAATGCGGCATAGATCACTGCAATAGAACAGGTGGAAATAAGCAGCGTGCCCAGCCGGGTAAAGAAAGGGCCGTGACCAAAGCTTTCGCCTGCCTGTATCAATAAAGTTACTACCGGGGGATGGTCAAAGTATCCCCAGTCCAACTGCTGGGAAAGCATCCAGTAATAGGCCTCATCGGCATCTACACCCAGAAAATAAGCCTGGAAAGCATTAACTATAAACCAGCCACACATGAACCAAAGCAACAACCTGGTGCTATTGCTTTTATTGCCCATGCCACGGGCTGAACTGAAATGATCTGTCATATTACAGCAAATATAGATCGCATTTTTTGTTTTATGCTGCCCCAATCATTCTGTAAGGCTGCTGGCACTTGCCGGAAACCGGCAAAACTTAAACTGTAATTTCTAATGTGTCTGCCGGCTGTTTGGAATGATAAATATTCCTGACGGTGTAGGTTTTTTTGTTCTGCGATTCGAAATAAGTGCGTATGTTAATATCAGCAATGATGCCGATAGTAATCAGCTGGATACCTCCCAGTAAAAGGATCAAACCTAATATGAGCATGGGTTTGCCCCAGATGTCGTGGCCCGAAATTTTTAAAATGAGCAGGTATAGATTAATGATTATCCCCAGGCCTAAACTAATGAAACCAATGGTGCCGAACAGGTGCATGGGTTTTTGCAGGTATTTCCTGAAAAATACCATTAATACCAGGTCTGCCATTACCTTAAAAGTGCGGTTAATGCCATATTTGCTTTTGCCAAACTGCCGGGCATGGTGTTTTACGTCTACCTGCGTAATGCGTGCGCCCTGCATGGCAGCCAACACGGGAATAAAGCGGTGAAGTTCTCCGTATAATCCTAATTCGGTTGCTATCTCGCGTTTAAAAACCTTTAAAGTGCACCCGTAATCTTTTATGTACACGCCTGTCATCCGGCGGATAAGCGCGTTAGCGATTTTGCTCGGCACCTTGCGCAGCAGCATACCATCCTGCCTGTTTTTCCGGTTCCCGGCCACTACATCCCAATCCTCGTGTTTTAAAAGCTCCAGCATGGGCGGGATATCTGAAGGATCGTTCTGCAGATCTCCGTCAAGTAAGGCTACATACCGGCCTGTTGTATGGTCAATGCCTGCTGTCATTGCGGTGCTTTGGCCATAATTCTTTCTCAATTCTACGAGGACCACACGCTCGTCCGCATATTTCAGAATTTCCTTTACGGTGCCATCGGCAGAGCCATCATCAACCAGTACTATTTCATAATCAATACCGGTTAAGGATTCTTTTATTTTCTGCAGGAGGGGCTGGATGTTCTCCCGCTCATTCATCACTGTTATAACAACTGATAACGCTTTCATTGAGGAAATTTCCGCGAAGTTAAAAATTTTGCGGTTACCAGCAGTTGCCCCACATGGCGCATGGTATGCTCTGCCGCATGTGTACAAAGGCCGCCCACTGTAGAGGGCAGTGCCGCACGTCCTACCCATCTTCTTTCTGTTAAAGCTTCCGGGTCAAATTGTTTTAAGCGCCCGAGGGTAATTGTTATTTGCCTGTTAAGATTTTCTAATATTGCTCCTGTTGTTAATTGCCGGGGCTGGGATTCCTGCTTCAGGTAGTCCAATTGATCGGCGGTAAGCGCTTTGTTCTCCGCATAAGACATTAGCCTGTCTAATACCCCCGGAATGTGTAACAGGTGAAAAGCAGGAGCGGCGCAGCCTGCGGGCGTATCCCACAATAGTTCGTCGGGGAAATGCTCCATAAGCGTATTGATCTCTTCCTTTGCCTGCAGCAGGGCGTACGCAACGGGTTGCAGCATTGGTGTAATGCCCTCAATAATTTCTCCCCTTAACCAAACTTCTTTATTTTGTTTCAATGTAGTAGCTTTATATCTTTAATCAGAAACATGTTTGAACTTTTATTTTGATGATTTTCCACAGATATAAACGCTCTTTTCAATCTGGGTGTTGTTTAATCCGCGTAAAAACGGGTTCGCCGTAGCGAACCGGAAGGAAAATCAGGAGTGCACTGACGATTATATGAGAGTCTAAACAGGTTCTAAGTTATATAATCTAAAATAAATTTAATAATATGAATAAGATTATAGTAGCAATAGACTTGCAGGAACATACGGAAATTGTAATCAATAAAGCGGTGGAAGTTGCTGAAAAATTTGAAGCCGAATTGCATCTTGTGCATGTGGTTTTGCCCACATCAGGATATATTGCCCCCACTGTTACGGATCCGCTGGGCACGATTGATCCTGTAATGTACCCCGATGGCCTGGAGATTATAGAGATCCAAAGAAAAAACGCGGAGGAAAGTATGGATAAGATTGTACAAAATATGACGGTTAAACCTGCCGCAGCGAAAATATTTATAGGCGATATTGAAGACGAAGTGGTGAATTATGCCAGGGAAACAGGCGCCACTATGATTGTAGTAGGTACGCATCAGCGGAGTGGTTTATCAAGATTGTTAAACAGAGAAACTTCTGTAAGAATTTTGCATGAAACGCAGATCCCCATCCTGGTGGTGCCCACTAAAATAGAAAAGTAGATTCAGAATATTAAAAATATGCATTGGAAATTATGAAAAGAAGCGTACAGGTCATTTGTTTTACAGCTATTGGTTTGTGGTGTATGATGGGGTTGCCCGCAAATGCCCAGCAGTATTCCCAACGTCCGAATATTATTTTAATCCTTGCTGACGATTTAGGCGTTGGCGATGTAGGCGTTTATGGGCAGCAAAAAATAAGAACGCCTCATATTGATGCATTGGCGGCAAGCGGGATGATGTTTACCCGGTTTTATACAGGCACTGCTGTTTGTGCACCCTCGCGTTCGTCGCTTATGACCGGGCAACATACGGGGCATACACCAATACGGGGGAATAAAGCTACGAAGCCGGAGGGACAGTGGCCATTACCTGAGCATGCAGTAACAATGGCCCAGATCTTAAAAAGTGCCGGTTACACTACAGGGGATTTTGGAAAATGGGGCCTGGGGTTTGTAGGTACCACCGGCGACCCTAATAAAAAAGGATTCGATAAATTTTATGGATACAATTGCCAATCGTTAGCGCATGATTACTTTCCGGATCACCTGTGGGATAACAGCAATAAGATAGTGTTGCCTAACAGTCCGGCGAACCAGGTGTTTTATTCCGCGCAACTGATCCATGACAGCGCCAAAGCGTTCATCAGCGAGAACAGGAATAAGCCCTTTTTTCTTTTTTTATCCTATACTTTACCGCACGCTGCGTTGCAACTGCCTGAAGACGATTCCTTGCTGAACTATTATATCAGGGCATTTCATGAAGAACCTGTTAAAATACCGGCAAACTGGCAGGGAGCAGGGTATCAGCCCCAGGCTTATCCTCATGCGGCTTATGCAGCCATGGTTAGCCGGTTCGATAAATATGTGGGGGAGATAAAACACCAGGTTGAGCAGCTGGGTATTGATCACAACACCCTTATCATTTTTGCCAGCGACAATGGGCCTCATAAAGAGGGGGGCAACGAACCATCTTTTTTTAACAGCAGTGCGGGTTTAAGAGGTATAAAAAGAGATTTGTATGAAGGCGGCATCCGTACACCCTTTATTGTAAACTGGCCGGGAACAATAAAGGCGGGCAGCCGGTCGGATTATGTTGGTGCTTTCTGGGATCTGCTGCCCACGTTTGCAGAACTGGCACAGGCTGAAATTCCGGCTGATATTGATGGCATATCCTTAATGCCAACCCTTTTATCTGAAGGCAGTCAAAAGCAACACGATCATCTTTACTGGGAGTTTCATGAGCAGGAGGGCAAGCAGGCTGTTCTTTTTAATAACTGGAAAGGCGTAAGGCTTAAAGCATCAGTAAATAAAAATGCGCCTATTGAATTATACGACCTGAAAAAAGATCCTTATGAACAAAATAATATCGCGGCTGCGCATCCTGATATGGTGGCTACATTAGCAGCATTTATGGAAAAAGACCATATAGAAAATCCGGATTTTCCATTTTGGAAATGAATATCGGTTATTTTTACAATCACAGGACAGTTCAGGATGGTTCTGTTTATTTCCTGTTCTATCTTGTGCCCGACAACGGTTGTGAGCGGTTACTTATTATTATACCTCCTCACATATTTTCTTAAACCAATAAACTACTTTAAATGCAGCGTATTGCTTTTAAGATGAAAGTATTTAAGGGTCATGAAAAAGAATATCAAAAGCGCCATGATGAAATATGGCCCGAACTACAAAGTATTTTAAAAGAGACAGGCGTTAGCGACTATTCCATTTTTCTGGATACTGAAACAAATGATTTGTTTGGAGTATTGAAACTGGAAGATGACAAAACGATGGCCAATCTGCCGGCGCATCCTGTAATGCTGAAATGGTGGGATTATATGGCCGATATTATGGAAACCAATGCAGATAAATCGCCTGTTTCCGTGCCTTTGCACGAGGTTTTTTATATGCCGTAGCAAGCCCTGTTTTTTATCAACTTTTATAAAAAAACAATTTTAAAAGAACCTATGGGTACAACTTGCCTGAAGTACAACATTTTATTTGTATGCCTGTTAACGATTAATGCCATCTATGGTCAGTACGTAAGTGGTAAAGGTAATGACGCCAATATGCCGCTGCATTTAACAAAGCCGGATTATACCGTTCCTTATGGAGCAACCACCAGGGAAAAAGTAAAACAGGATATAGACCGGGTCTATCAATATTTAAACCGGGTAACGCCACTGCGTTTAATGAATAAAACAGACAATCAGCCCGTTAACGAGGTTTCTGAAATAGATAGCAATATTGTTTTTGAGCCGGGCGACTTCAGGCTTACCAGTTACGAGTGGGGCGTTACCTACACAGGAATGCTGGAAGCAGCCGCCGCTACCGGCGATAAACGGTATGCCCGGTATACTATTGAGCGTATTAACTTTTTAGGTGATGTGGTGAAACGATATAAATCGGTTTCAGATAAAAGCCAGGGCACATTTTCACCGGTACGCTCGGTAATGAAACCTCATGCCTTAGATGATGCCGGATCTTTATGCGCCTCCATGATAAAGGCAATCAAGGCAGGCGCCGATGCCTCAATAGTACGGCCCATGGTTGATCATTTTATTGACTTTATTACAACAAAAGAATACCGTTTAAAAGACGGAACACTGGCCCGTAACCGCCCATTACCCAACACGCTTTGGTTAGACGATCTTTATATGAGTTTACCCGCTCTTGCACAAATGGGTACACTCACCGGCGATCAAAAATATTTCGACGAAGCGGTAAAACAATACCATTTGTTTGCGGGGCGCATGTTCAATAATCAAAATAATTTATATATGCATGGCTGGGTGGAAGGTATGGAGCCGCACCCGCAATTTCACTGGGCGCGTGCAAATGGATGGGCCCTGATGACAAAAATTGAGCTGCTGGATGCGTTGCCCGAAAACCATCCCGGAAGAGCTGAAATAATGGATATGCTGAAAAAGCATGTGGCAGGATTGGCCAGGCTGCAGGATAAAACAGGATGCTGGCATCAGCTGTTGGATAAAAATGATTCTTACCTCGAAACGTCTGCCACCGCCATATATACTTATTGCATAGCCCGTGCCGTTAATAAAGGCTGGCTCGATGCAAAGGCTTATGTGCCTATGGCTTTGCTGGCATGGAACGCAGTAAGTACTAAGATCGCTGATAATGGCCAGGTAGAAGGTACCTGCGTGGGAACAGGCATGGGCTTCGATCCTGCTTTTTATTATTACCGGCCCGTAAGCAATTTTGCAGCGCATGGATATGGCCCCGTATTGCTTGCCGGTGCTGAAATATACCGGATGCTGCAGCTGCATCCTTTTGAAATAAATGATAGTGCGGTACAGGTGAAATAAGCAGCTGCCTCCACTTTTAAAGATGAATGCATATAGCATCTACTTATTTATTCCTCCGAAACAGGGCGTGCCTAAGCATTTGTGTTTGTTGCAAATACCGTTAATGTATAAAAGAAAATTTAATAAAAACGTGCAGGAAAACAAATGAGGATAACAAATAAGTAAAATATCAATACAACATAATTAAATATTACAGTATGATAGTAAAAAATATATTTATGAAAGCCCTTTCGAAAACGTTTTCGTAATATTTTTTGTTCATTTCAGGATAGCGCAGGATGGTTAAAGTATTTTAAAGGTATACATTCGACGCATAACGGTATAACACTAATAGCAGATCAGGCCTGTTGAAAAAAAGAATATTCGTTCAAACAGAACGACGAAAGATTGGTTTGCTGAAATCTTAAAAATGTATAGAGGATCATGCAGGTAGATGTTTTTTGTATTGCCCTTACCAGTAATAAGGATCATGCCTCTATTCATGTCCGTTTAAACAAACGATAGCGCCGGAGGCGAAATAAATATCCAATTTTTACAGGTTGCTTATATAAGCCATTATGTTTGGCAGGCAGCTGTAAGTACTTCTGAATTTTATTATTAAACCAAATGCACATGAAACAAACCTGGTATCCCCGTTGCTTGCTGATCCTGTTATTAGCAGCCACTTTTTTTAATGCTCCTCTCTGCTCGTTTGCGCAGCAACCCATTGCTGTAACGGGCACTGTACTGGATGAGGCATCCAAACCCATACCGGGCGCCAACGTTCAGGTAAAAGGTACGGATATTACCGTTGCTGCTAATATAGAGGGGGTTTTTAATCTTAAAGCGCCTTTAAATGCGGTACTGGTAGTATCCAATATCGGATTTGCTACACAGGAAGTAACGGTAACACAGAAGCGCATGAATATCGTATTAAAACCGGCCGTGTCTGAAATGGACCAGGTGGTGGTGATCGGTTATGGCACGGTGAAGAAGAAAGACCTTACCGGTGCGGTTACCGGTATTGGTGAAAAAGATCTTAGGGCGCGGCCTGTGGCAAATGCCCTGGAAGCCATGCAGGGAAAGGTAGCAGGGGTCGACATTAGCTCTACTGAACGCCCGGGTACGGTGGCAAGCATTAATATTCGCGGAGTGCGTTCGCTAACTGCGTCTAATTCGCCCCTTTATGTGGTGGATGGCATCCCGTTGATAACCGGTGGTATCGAGTATCTCAATCCCAATGACATTGAGGCGATCGATGTGCTGAAAGATGCTTCGGCTACAGCTATCTATGGCGCGCGTGGTGCCAATGGGGTAGTAATTGTTACTACTAAAAAGGGTAAAGCCGGCAGAACATCGCTGAACCTGAATGCTTCCACTACTTTTGAAACGCTGGTGGATAAAAAAGAAATGTTCAATGCGGCGGAATATATCGAATTCCGCCGGTGGGCTTATTATTATAAAAACCCGGCTGTATATCCTCGTGGCGACCAGCCCACTATTGCTAACGACAAAGCCATCTTTCTCGCTACCAGCGATCCCTCAGCCTGGGCGAATATTGAAAAGGGCTGGGCTACCGGCACCTGGGACGGCTCAAAAGTGCAAACGACTGACTGGTTTGGCATGGTAACGCAGCCTGGTTTAACACACAACCTTAATTTAAGCGTTAGCGGCGGAAGCGAAAAGGTAAAAGCCTATGCTTCGTTTGGTTATCTGAATAATACAGGCACACAAAAAGGACAGGCTTTTAAAAGATATTCGGCGAATGCCAATGTAGACATCAATGCCACCAAATGGTTTTCGATGGGGAGTAACCTGCAGGTTTCGTGGAGTGTACAGGAGTATGGACAGTCCGCTACGGGGAGCAATCCCCTTTCTTCCCAGTCGTCTATTTATGAGCAGGCAAGAACCGAACTGCCTTACGCCGTGCCTTATGATTCCGCAGGCAACAGGATAGAAACGCCTGGCGGTGATATCGCGATAAAAACGGTCGAAAACGAGTGGAACCTGAACCAGGACCAGCGCACCACTCTCCGCGCTTTTGGCAGCTTTTACGGGCAGGTAGATTTTGGCGCCATTCACCCGGCGCTGAAGAACCTGAAATACCGGCTGAACTTTGGACCGGATATTTCTGCCTACCGCGATGGTATTTATATAGACGGCGCTTCGGTAAGAAGCAGCGGTACCAATTATGCATCGCTTTCAAAAACACAAGCGGTTTCCTATACCCTCGATCACCTGATCTATTATAATAAAAGTTTTGGCAAACATGATCTTGGGCTGACACTATTAAGCAGCCAAACACAATATTCAACGGAAAGCAGTTCCATTTCCGCTAACGGAGTGGCTTTTGCAAGCCAGAAATGGAATGCTTTGTCCACTGACTATATTTCGGCGGATAATCTATCCTCTTATTCGTCGGGTTTGACTAAAACTCAGCTGCAGTCTCTCATGGCCCGCGTTAATTATGATTTTAACGATAAGTATTTGCTTACAGTGTCTGCCCGCCGCGATGGAGCCTCCCAGCTTGCCGAAGGTCACAAATATGCCTGGTTCCCTTCTGCGGCCCTTGCCTGGCGGGTAAACAGCGAAAATTTTATGAGCAAGGCAACCTGGATCAACGATCTGAAGCTGAGGCTGGGGGTAGGTGTTACGGGCAACTCTGCTATCGAGCCGTATGCAACCCAGGGTGCTGTTACCTCTATCTTTTATCCCTATATCAGCACGCTTACATCGGGTTCTATTCCTTCCACTACTATGGCCAACCAGAACCTGGGATGGGAGAAAACCACCCAATACAATATCGGGCTTGATTTTTCGGTGCTGAACAGGAAGATCACCGGTAGTTTAGATGTGTATAAATCAAGAACTACCGACCTGTTAATGGAAATGAGTATTCCTACTGTTACGGGTTACTCCACAACTTATGCCAATATTGGCGAAACCGCTAATAAGGGAATGGACCTGAGCCTTACAACCGTAAATGTGAACGCCAGGAATTTTAGTTGGACCACTACTGCCAGTGTTTCCTGGCAAAAAGACCGGATTGTGAAGCTGGCCACCGGCAGCGACGATATCAATAACGAATGGTTCATAGGACAGCCTATTGAAGTGATCTACGGGTACCAAAGCGCCGGCCTCTGGCATACGGAAGATTCAGCGCTTTACAATCTGTATAATGCAAACGGATCTACTTTCTCTGCCGGAAGCGTAAGGCCGGTGGATGTGAATGGCGATACCGCCATTGATGCCAACTATGACCGTGTTATTATCGGCAATGAAAGACCGCGGTGGATTGTGGGTATGACCAATACTTTTACATATAAAGGATTAGAGCTTTCTGTTTTCCTGTATGGCCGGTTAAAATATATGTACAATACCGGCGGTGAATCGGAAACTGCACGCGGCTCGCAGCGCAAGATCGATTACTATACAGAGAACAATACAGATGCCGAGTACCAGAAACCCATTTATACGGAGGCAACCGGCGATGCTTATTACCCGGCCCTGGGGTACAACAAAGCTTCGTTTATCAAGATCCGTAACATCTCGCTGGGGTATAATTTTAACGGTGGTGCGCTAAAAAGAACGCCGTTAGCGGGCCTCAAAGCCTATGTACAGGTGGCCAACCCGGGCATGCTGTTTTCGCAGATCAAATGGCTGGATATGGATGTGCGGGGCGCTACTTATAACCGGGGCATTACTGTTGGGGTAAACGCAACATTTTAACCATAATGATTGATCCACAAAAATTAAAGTAAAATGAATACGATAAAGCTGATTTTTAAGTTATTTCTTTTTTCAGGTGTGATCTTTATAGTATCCTGTAAAAAAGATTTTTTAAAGGAAACGCTGGAAACAGACCGGGGCATGGAATATTATAAAACGGATGAAGGCATCCTGTCGCTTTCAACCGGCACTTATTACCAGGTGTTCGATGCCCCGTTTGCCTCCGAATGGGCCTACTGTACTAACAGTTACGGGGTGGATGAGTTTGGTGTGGGGGGCGATGGGTCAAACGGTGTCTGGAATAACTATGATGGCGGTTTCAACTCTATTGTTACCGCTACCAACAGTAATACGGCCACTGCCAATGCGCAATGGGACAACCTGTATATTAGTATTGGAGATGCCAACCTGCTGATCGAGAATGCGACCGCCAGCACTTCTACCTCGGACGATATTAAAAAAACAGCCTTAGGCGAAGGATATTTTTTCAGAGCCTATTGTTACCTGCGATTGGTTTCGCAATATGGCGGCGTGCCCCTCAAAACCGTATCCAGCAGCACTGTTGAGCTGGAATTTACAAGGGCTTCTGCCGAAGAAGTGTACGCGCAGGTCATTTCCGATTTTACACAGGCTTATAATCTTTTACCTACCACAGGCGCTCCTTCAAAAATTACTAAATACGCAGCGGCCCACTACCTGGCTAAAGCCTACCTGTTCCGTGCCAGCGAGATCAACGATTCGTGGAACGCGGCTACCAAAGCAGCCGACCTGGCGGCCATCACACCTTTGTGCGATGAAGTGATCGCGCAATTTCCTTTAACTGCCAACTTCGCCAGCCTTTGGAATTACACTGGTCCCGACGGTGCCAATGAGCAACTGTCCGAGCTGATTCTTTCCGCACAATTCACCGCGGATGTTTCTACAAATGGTTCCAATACGCAACACCTGTACTATGCATCCCGGTATGATGATTTGTCTTATATGCAACGCGATGTTACCGGCGACCGGCCGTACAGCCGTTTGCGTACCAATTATTATATGTTCCGGATATTTGACATGGTGAACGACTCCCGGTTCTGGAAGAGCTTTCGTACCAAAAGCAGGCTCAATTTGGCTTCGGGCAGCTATTATGTTAACGGGGATTTGGGCATCATCTATATTATCAACCAGCCCGGCGATACCCGCTTTTCCGCATATAAGCTAAATGATGTGGTTACGTATAGCGCTACCGGCAAAACTATTCCTAACGCTTATATTGCTTATCCTTCGGGTACTACAGCAGATGGTGCATTGAATGTGGATGTAAGATTTCCTTCCTGCAGCAAGCACATGGATGGTTCGAGAACGGCAGTAAACGACACCAGGGGATTGCGTGATGAATTTCTTGCCCGCTCTGCGGAAACTTATTTAATCGCAGCCGAAGCCAAGATCAGGCTGGCAAACCTGGGCACCGGTTCTTATACCGATGCCCTGCCTTATATCAATGCGGTTCGCACCCGCGCCCAATATACAAGCGGAGAAGATCGCTCCGCTTATTACGACGGGGGCGGTGCGCTGGCAGCTTCTGCTTCGGGCCAGAGTTCCACCATCAATTCTTTTATGGCTGAAAATTCATACTACGAGTCCAATAATATTTCAGCAACTACGGTGGCAACCAGCCTGAATATTTCAGATATCAGCTCATTGCCTGCAGGGGATGAATATGTGATCTCCACGCTGGGATTAACCAGTACTTACGACCGGATGCTGGCCCTGGTATTAGATGAGCGCTCCCGCGAACTGGTTGGCGAATATAAACGCTGGGAAGACCTTGCCAGAACTAAAACATTAGTGCCCCGTGTCAGGGCGTTCAATTTCCAGGCAACGTCTTATATCCAGGATTATCACCTGCTACGGCCCATTCCGCAAACTTATCTCGATGGCATACAATTAAATGGTGTGGCTTTAACAGCGGAACAAAAAGCAGCGCAGCAGAACCCGGGCTACTGATGATTCCGGATAAAATGTAACAGTTTTATTAAGCAGATATTTTATACCGGATAACGGACAAAGCAAAGGGTTGGAAGCAACCAACAGGTACTGGTTTCAACCCATTTTTAAAGTACAGGATAGTTCAGGATTGTTATTAATAGCGGCTGCTTAACTTTACCCCAATTGGTATGATGCCTGATTGCTAAATAAATTTTTTATGCCGTTAATTCATTTGATTAAAGTATCCCCCAAAAAAAGTTTTATGAAAAAGATATATTTCCTGCTGATCACTTTAACCATGCCTTGTTTGATAAGTGCACAGCGCGCAGCTTATAAGTTTGATTTTGGTAATGGCGCTCCCGCAAAAGGTTTTCTGAAGGTTACAGCAGCAACCTTTTATACGCCTGTCTCCGGTTATGGGTTTGACTTTGAGCCAAAGCTGACAGCCGTGCGCAATAGTAATGAAAAGGAAGCAAAGGACGATTATATTACTTCGGACCGGCCTTTCTATTTCTCGGTAAAGCTTCCCGAAGGCAATTATGATGTAAAGGTCTTACTGGGCGATGCAAAGGGAACTTCAGTTACCACTATTAAGGCCGAATGCCGCCGTTTGATGACAGAGAAAATTGAAACGGCGAAAGGTATATTCAAGACCGCATTCTTTACCGTTCATGTAAAGGATAGCATGATACGAACAACGCCGCCTTCAAAAGTAAAATTAAAATCCAGGGAAAGAGCGTATTTTCACTGGGATGATAAATTAACGCTTGAATTTAATAATGCAGCACCTAAAGTATGCGCTGTTGAAATAACGCCTGCCGGTAATATACCTACTATATTTCTGGCCGGTAATTCAACCGTGGTGGACCAGGCCGCAGAACCATGGGCTGCATGGGGACAAATGTTCCCGGCTTTCCTGGCGCCCGGTGTGGTGAGTGTAGCTAACTATGCAGAATCCGGAGAAACATTAAAAGCATTTAAGGGGGAAAGAAGGTTAGAGAAAATATGGAGCCTGGCAAAGCCCGGGGATTACCTGTTTATAGAATTTGCCCATAACGATCAGAAGGCTGGCGGTAACCATTTAGACCCGTTCACTACCTACAAACAAACCCTGAAAGAATGGATCGCAGAAGCGCGCAAAAGAAAAATTACGCCGGTATTGGTAACTTCCATGCATCGCAGGAATTTCGATGATGCAGGAAAGATCATTAATACTTTATCCGATTATCCCGAGGCCATGCGCCAAACGGGGAAAGAGGAAAAGGTAGCGGTACTTGATCTGAATGCTATGAGCAAAACCATGTATGAAGCCTGGGGCCCCGAAAGGTCTGTTAAGGCTTTTGTGCATTACCCTGCCAACACTTTTCCCAACCAGAAGGGGGAACTTAAGGATAATACGCATTTTAATGCTTACGGCGCTTATGAGCTGGCAAAATGTATAGTACAGGCAATCAGTCGATCAGATCTGCCGTTGAAAAAATATATTTCTCCTGCTTTTAAAGGGTTCGATCCTGCGTACCCCGATCCTGTGGAAAATTTTCATTTGCCCGCCAGCAGTATGGTTGGAACCGTAAAACCAGATGGCAATTAAGTTTCAGTCGCTTATTATGTTTTTTAATAAAAATATATTTAACGCAGATAAAATGAAAAAATTAATAGGTATTGCTTGTTTGTTAATGCTGGCCGGCGCCGCCACACAAGCTCAGGTTGAATGGCCGGGGATCACACAAACAAACAGGCCCTGGACACGATGGTGGTGGGAGGGCAGTGCTGTTGATGAAGCGGGGCTTACCTGGAATTTAGAACAGTATAAAAAGGCCGGGCTGGGCGGCGTAGAGATCACACCCATTTATGGCATACACGGTTCGGAAAAAAAGTTTGTTGATTTTTTATCGCCGCGCTGGATGCAGCTTTTCCTGTTTACCTTAAATGAAAGTAAACGGTTAGGTTTGGGCGTAGACCTTGCCAATGGCACAGGATGGCCTTTTGGCGGCCCCTGGGTAACAGATGCTGATGCCAGTAAAACCATTTATAATAAAATATATACCGTAAAAGCCGGAGAGCAGTTAAAAGAACCGGTAGTGTACAACCAGGAAGGATTAGTAAGAACGGCGAATAATAAAAAGGCCAGTATCAGCGATATTAAAAACCCGCTTTCGCTGAATAAAAACCTGCAGGAGCTTGCTCTTGACCAGGTACAATTTCCCGGCAAACTGCCTTTGGCATCCCTCATCGCTTATGATAAAAACGGGAAGGCACTTGATGTAACAGCCAAGGTAGATGCAAACGGAAAACTAAACTGGAAGGCGCCGCAGGGGCAGGGCGACTGGACCTTATATGCGTTGTTTGAAGGACTGCACGGTAAAATGGTAGAGCGCGCGGCCCCGGGTGGTGAGGGCTATGCATTAGATCATTTTTCAAAGGCTGCTGCCGAAAATTATTTTAAACATTTTGATGAAGCGTTCAAAGATTATGATATCAGCCATCTGCGTGCATTTTTTAACGACTCTTACGAAGTAGATGATGCCAGAGGGCAGGCTAACTGGACACCCTTATTCTTTGAGGAATTTAAAAGACGAAAAGGTTATGATCTGCGTAACGAACTGCCTGCTTTATTTGGAAAAGATAATACAGAAAAAAACAGCCGCGTAATTTATGATTACCGTTCAGTGATAGATGAATTGCTGCTGGAGCATTTTACAATGGAATGGAAAAAATGGGGCGATGGTAAAGGAAAGAAGCTGCGCAACCAGAGCCACGGCTCGCCCGCAAATACACTGGATCTATACAGCGTGGTTGATATTCCTGAAACGGAGGGTACGGACATTTTACGTTTTAAATTTGCTACGTCGGCGGCTAATATTACAGGCAAACCCCTGGTTTCTTCGGAATCGGCAACCTGGCTGAATGAACATTTCCTTTCTTCATGGGGCGATGTGAAGAAAGCTTTGGATCTTTATTTTTTGGGCGGTGTCAATCATATTTTTTATCACGGCACCGCATATTCTCCAAAAGATGCAAAATGGCCCGGCTGGTTATTTTATGCCGCGGTGCATTTTCAGCCTGTAAACCCGCAGTGGCAGCATTTTCATGCATTAAATGAATATGTGGCCCGTGTACAGTCCTTTTTGCAAAATGGAAAACCGGACAATGATATCCTGTTGTATTATCCCATTATCGATCGCTACTCGCAGCCGGGAAATGCCTTGTTGCAGCATTTTGATGGTATGGAGAAGAATTTTGAGAACACGGATTTTAAACACCTGTCCGATGAAATGATCGAAAAAGGATACAGCTTCGATTTCTTTTCGGACAGGCAGTTGCAGCAATTCACATTCCTGGATGGAAAAATAGAAAGCGGTAGCAATCAATATAAAGCCATATTATTACCCGCAAACAAGCTGATCACCGATGATTCATTTTCAAAAATAATGGAGTTGGTAAATACTGGTGCAACATTGCTGGCGTATAAAGAATTGCCCAAAGATGTTCCCGGTTTATATAAGCTTGATGCAAGGAGGCAGCATTTACAAACGTTACTGGCCCGGTTAAAATTCAGCGAAGGAAAAGCTGTAGTGGGCAAAGGCGCTGTATATATCAGTGATGATATGGATGTATTGATGCATGCGGCCAAAGCCAGGCAGGAAAAACCGGGCGATCAGCCTGTTTACCTGCTTCGCCGTAAAACTGCCGGCGGTCATACTTACTTTGTTAACAACCGTACCGAAAATAAAATTGAAGAATGGATAAAGTTAGCCGATAACGCTGCTTCGGCGGCTTTATTTGATGCAATGAGCGGGGATAAAGGAATTGCAAAAACGCGCAGGGCCAAAGAGGGTGGGGTGGAAGTGCTTATACAATTAGCGCCTTATGCTTCTTTAATTGTACAAACTTATGATGCTCCAAAAACGGGGGCAGCATTTCCCTATCAAATCCCCGCTGGTGCAGCTGTTGCAATACAGGGCAAATGGCAGCTTGATTTTATGGAAGGCGGCCCGGTATTGCCAAAATCAACGGTAGTTGATCAGTTAGGCCCGTGGACAGATTTAAACGGTGAGGCCGTTAAGAATTTTTCCGGTATTGCAAAGTATTCTATAAGCTTTTCTAAGCCGGGTAATGCAAGAGCGTATCTCCTGGACCTGGGCAAAGTAAATGAAACGGCAGAAGTGATTTTAAATGGAAAGAGCATTGCAACATTGACCGGGCCTTCATTTACAGCAACTATTCCGGCCCCTGCGTTCCGTCAAAATAATAAGCTGGAAATAATAGTAGCGAATTTAATGGCCAACAGGATTGCTTATATGGACAGGAACAATATTCCCTGGAAAATATTTTACAATACCAACATGCCGGCGCGCAAGCCCGAAAATTCGAAAGACGGACTGTTTGATGCTTCAGGCTGGAAGCCGCTTCCATCGGGGCTTACAGGGCCGGTTACTTTAACGCCGTTGAAATGATTCTTCTCCGTTGGAGGGGTGTTTCGCCATAAGACGAGACGGGGTGGTTCACTTAGGGAGGAACAGTTTGCTTACAGCGGTTTCTGTAATAATGATGAATATTGTAACTACTATAAATGGCAGGGATATTCAGCGGAATTTTGTTGAACATCTTCCGTATAACCCGAAGTTAAAAATGCTTGCAAGGGAGAAGCGGAAGGCTGGGATTTTGTCAGAAGTATTGTTTTGGTTACAGGTGAGAAACCGGCAGTTTCATAAAATAGATTTTGACAGGCAGCGCATTATTGGGGATTATATTGTAGATTTTTATGTGAAGTCGCTGGGGCTTGTGATTGAAATTGACGGGAGCAGCCATGATAATAAAGCTGAATATGACGATGAACAGAAGCGGTTTTTAGCAGGATGGGGTTTAAGGGTATATTGCATTGATGACAGGGACGTAAAACAACATATCGGGGGAGTGCTGATGAAATTAGAGCAATACATTATTGATGAATATGGAACTACCCCGACCCCGCCATAGGCGGCGCCACCCCTTCAGAGAAGGGGAATGTTCACCTCATGCACAGCAGCAGAAGTGAGTGACACCTGCCTACCGGACAGGCAGGCAACGAAGATGATAGCAGTATTGAAGCCGGCTTAAAGAAAAAAAATAACAGGGTATATGAGAATTTATTTATTGGTTGTAACAGTATTTATTTGTAATGCATTATTTGCGCAGCAAAAGCAAATCCAATATTTGTCGGGTACGGGCAGCGATCGTACCGTGGCATGGGATTTTTATTGTACCGGTGGGCGCAACAGCGGCTACTGGACCAGGATACAGGTGCCTTCCTGCTGGGAGCAGCAGGGCTTTGGTACTTACAATTATGGCCGCGATTATAAAACATACGGTAAAAATTTTCGTTTTGCCGATGAGCAGGGCCGGTACAGGCATACCTTTAATGTGCCTGCATTCTGGAAGGGAAAAGAAGTGTTTATTGTTTTTGAGGGCAGCATGACCGATACGAAAGTGAAAATAAACGGTCGGTCGGCCGGAGCCGTGCACAGGGGGGCTTTCTATCGTTTCAAATACAATATCACTGATAAATTAAAGTATGGAAGTAATAATTTGCTGGAAGCCGAAGTGAGCAAAATGTCTGCCGATGTTTCAGTAAATAATGCAGAGCGCCTTGCCGATTACTGGGTGTTTGGCGGTATTTTCCGGCCTGTGTATCTTGAAGCGGTGAACAAAGCATTTATCGATTATGTTGCAATTGATGCAAAGGCCAACGGGAATTTTTCGATGCAGGTATTTCCTGTAAACATTCAAGGAGCCAAAACCGTAGAAGCTCAGATAACCGATATGAAAGGCAACCCGGTTGCTGCAACATCGGCCGCCGTTAAGGCCGGCGACTCTGTTATAACGTTACAAACTGTTGCTAAAAATATACTGCAATGGACCAGCGAATCGCCTAACCTGTACAAAGTGAACGTATGCCTGAAAGATAATAATAAAACAATTTACCAGTTACAGGAAAAGTTTGGTTTCAGAACCATAGAAGTAAGACAGGGCGATGGTATTTATATCAACGGAACGCAGGTTAAAATGAAAGGGATCAACCGGCATTGTTTTTGGCCCGAAACAGGAAGAACGTTAAACGACAGCCTGCAGTTACTGGATGTGAATCTTATAAAGGAAATGAACATGAACGCCGTTCGCTGCTCCCACTATCCGCCGGATAAACGTTTCCTCGACCTGTGCGATTCACTGGGCCTGTATGTGCTTGATGAGCTGGCAGGCTGGCAGAAAGCATACAGTACCGCTGCCGGTAAGCCTTTGGTAAAAGAAATGATCCTTAAAGATCTGAATCATCCGTCAATTATTTTCTGGGATAACGGAAATGAAGGCGGCACCAATAAAGAGCTGGATGCTGAGTTTACGAAATGGGATTTTTCCCAAAGACCCGTTATACATCCACATCACAGGCCGGGCAATGATTTTAACGGGATTGATTGCAATCATTACGAGGATTACTATAGCACGCAGAAAATTCTTAACGACAGCCTCATTTACATGCCTACGGAATTTTTACATTCCCAGGATGATGGCGGCGGCGGGTCGGGTATGTACGATTTCTGGAACCTGCACTGGAACGCAAAAAGGAGCGGTGGTGGCTTTATCTGGGCATTTATAGATGAAGGTATTATGCGTACCGATATGAATAATATTGTAGATGCTAACGGACTGAACGCTAACGATGGAATATTGGGGCCGCACAGGGAAAAGGAAGGAAGCTTTTATGCCTTGCGGGAGATATTTTCACCGGTCAGGATTGAGACAGTAAAACTGCCATCTGGTTTTAATGGCTCGCTTGAAATGGAGAACCGTTATCATTTCACGAACCTTAACGAATGTAAATACCAATGGGCGCTTGTAAATTACCGCAGCCCTTTTGATCTTCAATTCAGCGGGTACACCATAGAAAAAACAGGTATTGCCAAATGCCCGTCCATAAAGCCTTTGGCAAAGGGCGACCTCAATTTAGGCTTACCTGCTGATTTCAGCAATTATGATGCTTTGGTGCTGAGAGCAACAGGTAAAGACGGTAAAGAGATCTGTAAATGGATATGGAAATTAAAAACAAACGAAGCATTACTTTCAAAATGGTGGGGCATGCCCGATGGAAAAACAGGTATTACGGAATCTGATTCCCTTGTTACTTTAAGAGATAACGGGCTTGAAGTAGCGGTAAACAGGTATACCGGTATGCTTGCAGGCGTAAAAAACGCAGCATTGGGAATGGATAATCTTTCTTTTACCAATGGCCCTGTGCTGGTACAGGGTAGTGCAGCAATAAAAGAAGTAAAAGTTAATAAAGATGAAAGCAGCCCTTCCGTTGAATTTACCTGTAGCGGTAATATGAAATATATTAAATGGGCCATCCAGAAAAACGGGTGGGTGCGGCTGGATTATGAATATACACTGGAAGGCGCTTACCCGTTTGCCGGTATTAGCTTCAGTTATCCCGAAAACTATATATTGTCGGCCCGGTGGTTAGGCAAAGGGCCATACCGGCAATGGAAAAACAGGCAGCAGGGAACGCCTGTAAATGTTTGGCAGAACTTTTATAATAATACACAAACGGGCTACTGGCCGATGGTTTATCCCGAATTTAAAGGTTATTACGGCGATATTACCTGGATGGAATTTAACACCGTGCAGGGGCGTTTTTATGTGGCTACAAAAGACGAAAACTTAAATGTGCGGCTGTTTAATTTTTATGGTTTTACGGGGCCGCACCCGCTTCCCGATCTTCCCACTGGTAATATTTCTTTTCTCGATGCCATTCCGCCCATAGGATCCAAGCTGGCTTTGAACATAAACGGGAACGCAAAAGTGCTGGGGCCGCAAAGTGAGCTTACACAGTTCAACGGGGCTGTTAAGCATACCTTATATTTTTATTTCGGACTTCCTGAAATAAGCGATGCAAAAGAACAATATAGCCGGCCTAAAGTGGATAATGTGTTTTAAGAGCGATGAAATTATTGTATTGCCGTAACCACGATTTAATAAAAAAGTTTAAAGTTGTGAAATGAAAAATATGCTCATTGCCTTTTTACTGCTGATTATTGCCAGGGCCCAGGCTCAAAATCTGGATTGGGTAAAAGATGTAGGCGCTAAATCATTACCCGTTTCTCAAAAAGTATATAGCGTAAATAAATACGGAGCGTATAAAAACGGCGATCAGCCAAGCACAAAAGCAATCCAGAAAGCGATTGACGCGTGCAGCAGGAATGGCGGCGGTATGGTAACATTTGAAGCAGGTACTTATGTAACCGGGGCTGTCTTTTTAAAGGACAATGTCCATTTGCAAATTAGTAAGGATGTTTTGCTATTGGGCAGCGAAAATATAAAGGACTATCCTGAAATGATGTCGCGTATTGCAGGTATTGAAATGGAATGGCCGTCGGCCCTGATCAATATACTGAATGTAAAGAATGCGGCTGTTACAGGCGAAGGTATTGTAAATGCAAGGGGAAAATTTAACTGGGACCTGTATTGGAAAATGCGCGAGGAGTACGATAAAAAAGGCTTGCGCTGGATCGTTGATTATGATGTAAAGCGTGTCCGTACCTTCTTAATTCAAAACAGTGAGAACATAATGCTGAAAGGCATAACCTTTAAAAACGCCGGCTTTTGGACCGTCCAGGTCCTGTATTCCAAAAAGGTTACAGTAGATGGCGTAATCATCAGGAATAACGAGGATGGCCATGGCCCCAGCACAGATGGAATTGATATTGATTCCTCCACCTGGGTATTGATTGAAAACTGCGATATTGATTGTAACGACGATAACTTTTGTTTAAAAGCTGGCCGTGATTGGGATGGGCTTCGGGTGAACAGGCCAACGGAATACGTGGTCATCAGGAAGTCGCTGGCAAGGCGCGGCGCAGGCCTGGTAACGCTGGGCAGCGAAACATCCGGCGGCATCAGGCATGTGCTGGCAACTGATCTCGTAGCGAGAAATACGGATAATGGATTGCGCATTAAATCTGCAACAACCCGGGGCGGTACGGTAGAGGATATTTATTTTCAGAATATTGTCCTCGACTCTGTAAATAACGCTTTTCAGTTTAACCTGAACTGGTATCCTGCTTACAGCTATTCGGCCCTGCCGCAGGGTTACACTTATGAAACGATACCTGCGCATTGGAAAGCCATGCTGCAAAAAGTAGAACCTGCCGACAAGGGCATTCCGCATGCCAGGGATTTCTATATTGAAAATATACAGGCTGCTCATGCCAACAATGCTATTGTTGCCGGTGGATTGCCCCAGTCGCTGATCAGTAATTTTCATTTTAAAAATTGTAAGATCGATGCCAGGGCAATGAGTGAAGCGGAATATATCGATAACTGGACCTTTGATCATGTTAATATCAGCATCAGTAAAAAATCTGAAAAGAAAGAACAGGACAAAGCGCAGGAGGAAAGACTGAAATAATTCCGATAGAAAACCGGGCAGGCTCCTATGGAAGGGGTAAATCTTTAAAAATACGGTCTATTTCTTAATATGCTTCATAATAAGAATAATTTGCAGGTATATAGTAAAATGTATATCTGTAAACCCATTACGCAAACGTTTGCGTAATTTTTTATTGCCATTTCAGGATAGTGCAGGATGGCAGTGCATATTATGAAAATTATCTTCGTACAGAAGCGATTGATCAGATGATTGTATTGTCAATAAAATGAAAATTGATTATTTAAACTACTCAACTGTAATTCGGCTGTATTAAAATTCAAAAAGTAACGTGCTTTATTCCTGCTGCTATTCAACTGGAATTTGATCAGCTAAAAACAATTATTGAAATGAAAATTTTGCTTACCAGAGGTATTGCCATGTGCATGCTTATGTTTCTGTTTGCCGCGTGTAGTAAAAAATCCTGGGACGAGTTTTACGAGACACCTTCCACGCTTGATAAACCGATTTACACTGTATTGCAGGAAAAAGGAAATTTCTCGCAGCTGTTAAGCGTCATCAACAAAGCCGGTTACAAAACCACGCTGGATGCCGCCGGCTACTGGACCTTTTTCGCTCCGGATGATGACGCTTTCAAAGCTTATTTTACCGAAAAAGGAATCAGCGGGGTAGACCAGCTGGACTCTGCGCAGTGCCGCAACATTGTTACTTACAGCCTGGTATATTATGCTTATAATAAAGAGCGCCTCAGCGATTATAATTCCTCTACCGGCTGGGTGGATAACCTGGGCTTCAGGAGGCGTACTGCTAATTATACGGGAGTGTATGATGCCACCGATTATTCGGGCACACAAATGAAAGCTATTGCTAATAACCGTAACGGTACTACCGATTATGTTACGGCCGATTACAATTACAAATACATCCCTTATTTTACAACCGATTTTATGGAAACGCAGGGCTTGTCTTCTTATGATTATGAGTACCTGTATCCCGGTACTTCCTATACCGGGTTTAATGTAATGGATGCCACTGTTACGGAACAGGATATCAATGCCCAGAACGGTGTGATCCATGTGGTGGATAAGGTAATAGAGGCGCTGCCGTCAATAGATCAATACCTGGAGGATGCCTCCGACTACAGCCTTTTTAATTCGCTGTACCAGAAGTACTTCGTTTCTTATGTTTATAATTCCACGGTTTCGTCAAACTACAACCTCATTAATGGCGGAAGCAGCCAGGTGTATGTTAAAA
>JASGEW010000107.1:0-14766 GCA_047606125.1 Niabella sp.
GGGAACTTCCATAAAAATTTTTCATTCATTCTTTGTGTCATTTATGAATGAAAAATTTCATGTACGTTTCTTTTATATATTATTATTCTTAGCCAAGAGCCGGCCTGTACCTGCCTACCGGACAGGCTGGCGGTAGGCGGGGAACCTTTGATGTCCCGATTTTTCGGGATCGGGATCATGTCGGTTTGTAAGGAAAGTAAAGGATCGTCATAACAAAAATCGGATAAGGAAAACCATTCCCTTCGGGAAAATATCCTGAATTGAACAACCCTGAGTAACCCGCAGCATGTATTAACGACTACCGACTATTTTCCTATATTTGTTTTAATGGACAATGATAAAGAAGTTGCAGCACTGCTTACATTAATAGAAGATCCTGATACCGAAGTTTTTGAAGCGGTAAGTGACCGCATTATCGCTTATGGTTCACCTATTATTCCTGATCTGGAAGATCTTTGGGAACAAACTATTGATAATGCTGTGCAGGAGCGGATAGAACTGCTTATTCATCGTTTGCATTTCACAAATCTCAAAACTGATTTTACAGCGTGGAGAGACGCTCCCCACCATGAATTGCTGCCGGGCGCCCTTTTGGTTGCCAAGTTTTTATATCCCGATCTCCATACGGGTAAAGTAATACAGGATATCGAGCGCCTGCGCCGCAATATCTGGATAGAGCTTAATAACTATTTAACACCGTTGGAACAAACAAACACCATCAACAGTATTCTTTATAATTACTTTGGGCTGAAAGGTGCGCCTGCAGCCGATCTGCGCCCCAACGATTTTTTGATCTCCAATATCATTGAGGCTAAAAAAGGAAATCAAACCGGTAATGGGGTGCTATACCTGCTGCTGATGGAGTTACTGGATGTACCCATTAAGTTAATTGATCTGCCCAACCAGTTTGTGCTGGCCTATTTTAAATCCAGAGCAGAGGCCGACAGCACAAAGCTTCACCTGAACATAGATTTTTTTATTGATCCCACCGCCGGACAGGTATTCACCCATAACGACCTTTATAATTATTTCAACAGGATCTCTTCACCGGTGAAGCCTGAATATTTCAACCCACAGGATAATAAACAGGTGATTGCCAAACTTTTGACAGATCTGTCAAAATGTTACGATGCAGGAAACAAAGCGTATATACAGACAGAAATAGAAATATTGCTGGAAATTTTACGTTCCTGAAGACCGGCCGCCTTTACATATAGGTCCATTTGTTAAAAAAATCCATAAAAGTAAAATTTGTTAATTTTATACGAAAGAAATCGTAAATTGCTGAAAAATTTTCCTGATGGCAGAACATAAATCCATAAAACCCACCGAAAGCGAGCTCGAAATTTTACAGGTGCTTTGGCAAAAAGGCAAAGCTACTGTAAGGGAAGTGCATGAGGAGTTGGTGGGTAACAAAGATGTTGGCTATACCACTACACTCAAGCTAATGCAAATCATGAATGAAAAAGGATTGGTAAAAAGAGATGCTTCCGCCCGGACACATATATATAAAGCTTCCACTAATAAAGAAAATACACAGAAGGTGTTGCTGAACAGGTTTATCAGCAACCTGTTCGGAGGTTCTTCCACGCAGCTGGTAATGCAGGCTTTGGGAAATAATAAAGTGCCTGCCGAAGAATTAGAAAAGATACAATTGCTTATTGATGACCTGAAAAAAAACAATAGCTAATGGCTGCCAACCTGCAACATATTCTTTCTGCTTTGGGAAATGCTATTTTAAACAGTTTCTGGCAAATGGGACTGCTGTGGTATGTCACTTTTGCCTGCTCAAAATTGTACAAAAAGCTTTCGGCACAACACTTGGGACGTATCAGTTTCACTGCGCTGCTCGCCGGTTTTGCCTGTTTTGTGACCACTTTTATTTCCTCACTGTTTGCTGATAAAGCGGATGTAGGTATTATACAGTGGATCAGGAATTTTAACATCTTTAACCCAATAATAGCTTACACAGGTTTTGCCTACCTTATTATCTTAATTGTACCGGTTATACGATTCGGGTTCGGACTAAAGAATGTTTATACTTTAAAACATAAAGGAATTGGAAAGGTACCGGGGTATATAAAGATACACCTGTTAAATGCCGTTCAGTATTTAAACATTAAAAGAAAAGTAAAGATCTTTACTTCTAATCTGGTTCAATCACCATTAACACTGGGTTTTTTAAAACCCGTTATTCTCTTGCCTGTGGCAATGCTAAATCAGCTGACGACCCAGCAGGTTGAAGCCGTTATTTTGCATGAATTGGCACATATAAAAAGGAATGATTATTTACAAAATATAGCTACACAGCTTATCCTTACGGTTTTTTACTTTAATCCTTTCGCCAGGTTGCTGGTGAATATCCAAAACCTGGAACGTGAAAAAGCAGCTGATAAATGGGTGATACAGTTTGAATACAATAGTCATGTATATGCAAGTGCTTTACTTCAGCTTGCTAAACTGCAATTACAACCCAGGCACAACCTTGCCATTCACGCGTCAGATCGTTCACAACCACTGTTGGAACGCGTGGAATGGATATTTGGAAGCTCTAAAAGGACTTCTCCCCCCTTAAAAAAACTTGCGGCCTTATTTACCATCGCGGTTTTTGCAGCCGGCTTCTCACTTTATCAAAAAACTGACGTGCCTATACCGGCAGTTTATAAAGCCGTTAGCCTTCTTCCACCTGAAACGGCTTCACCGTACCGGTTTGCCAGCATGGTTGACAGCACTACTCACCAGGCATCCGGTATCAATGTTCAGAGCACCGGCAATACCGCATGTAACGCTGCTGAAAAAAATAAAAAGAAAATGATCACCCCTATTGCAGTACATACAAAAGGCTGCCCTGGCGATCATGAAGACACTCCTCCTCCCACTGAGCACCGACCTATAGCGCTATTCATCAACAATGTAACTGAGGTTACCCCTGCCCTGCCGGATAACGAAGAGCAAAAAGTACAGCAAACAGTGGCTGCCGCCAAAAAAATCATTATTGCGTTCAACTGGAAGCAGATTGACCATGCACTTGCCGAAACTGTTACAAACGGGGAAAAAGAAATCATCAAGCAAGCCTATGATAAAAAAATGCAGGCCGCCGACTGGCAAGAAAAAGCAGATCTTTTACGCCGGCAATACGAGGCGATCAATTGGGATGAAACTGACAAAAAACTTAATGCTTTACTTACAGGTATAAAACTGGATAGTATTTACCACGCTTACCACCTCCTGGCCAGGCACCTGGCCGATCAGGCTAAAGCACTTGCTGCTCAAAAACAAAAAGAACTGACCATAAAAGCAGATTCATTAAACAAAAAAGCAGCGCAATACAACCTAATCCTGCAAAAAGTGGACAGTATACGTAATAAAAGAACTATTTCACTGTAATCCTTTTATTTAAACCGTCACGGTTCTTATACCCTTAATTTTTCCTGCACAATTCCAAATTTAATATTTTTGCAGCATGCGTATTACTGCTGAAAATAAGTTCAAGAAATTAGTGGTTATTGGTGACAGGATACTGATTAAGCCGCTCAAACCCGACGAGCGTACAGCCAGTGGTTTATACCTGCCTCCCGGTGTGCAGGAAAAAGAAAAAGTGCAGCAAGGATATGTTATTAAAACCGGGCCGGGATATGCAATACCCATACCTATTGAAGATGAATCCTGGAAAAGTGAAGACGATCAGGTAAAGTATGTACCTTTACAGGCGAAGGAAGGAGACTTAGCTATATTTTTGTTAAGCGGTGCCACAGAGGTTATATATGAAGGAGAAAAGTATTTTATTGTTCCCCAAAGTGCTATTTTAATGCTGGAGCGGGAGGAAGATTTATAAACAGTTCATCTCGAAATCCGATTATAAAACGAAAGGCTCACGAATATTCATGGGCCTTTTATATTTTGTATATTACATAAAAGAAACAGTTACGCGTTCCTTTAATCCTGATCGGTTATGCGATTAATCATCCAAAAAATTTCTTTATTCTTTATTATTGGCTATGGTTCAGTACAGGTCTGCCGCGCCCAGGCAGCGACAACATTTCCGGTAATCAATAACTATAAAACGTACAGACAACTCCTGAAAGAAACGCCCGGTAAAGAAATGACAGCGCTGAAAAGCCATATACCCGGTATTGTTTATGATCTGAAATATGCTACCAACAAAAACTTTATGCACCGCCTGATGTATCCTAAAAGTACCCGGACCACTTTTTTAAGGAAGCCGGCCATGGAAGCCTTACTAAAAGTGCAGCAGGAGCTGAACAGATCCGGATCAGGTATAAAAGTATTTGATGCTTACCGCCCCTATTCAGTAAGCAAAAAGTTCTGGCAACTGGTACATGACGAACGGTATGTTGCCAATCCTGCCAAAGGCAGCAATCATAACAGGGGTACAGCCATCGATCTTACTATTATTAACCTGCAAACGGGCCGGGAGCTGGATATGGGCACGGGCTTTGATAATTTTACAGATTCGGCGCATCATTCATTCAAAAACCTCCCGGACGAAGTTTTAAATAACCGGATCTTATTAAAATCGGTTATGCAGCGGTATGGCTTTGAGCCATTGGATACAGAATGGTGGCACTATACTTATAAAAGTGCTATACAATTTGAAGTAATGGATATTCCATTTAAAAAATTATGAGCGTGCGGCTTTCGCATCAGAACAAAACACTTGTATGAAACGGGCCAATAAAAACACGGTTAGCGCGCCAATCATATTTAACCATAAAAATCCCAGGTTGATGATATCATATTTGTTTAAAACAAACAATAGTAAAACCATAATTTCCGTAATTACTGCTGCAATAAATACTGCATTGCCCCCAACTTTCCTTGCATAAAAGGCGACAAGAAAAATACCCAGGATCGTTCCGTAAAAAAGGGATCCTAATATATTGACCACTTCAATAAGACTGCTGCCCCAGTCAGATACAAACATGGCTACCGCTATACAAAAAACGCCCCATAAAACAGTGTATATCTGGGAGTACCTGTAATCATTCTTTTTTGCTTTTGCAGCAAAATATCTTTTGTGTATATCAATAACGGTGCTGGAAGCCAGCGAATTGATAGCTGCGGCAATACTTCCCCAGCTTGCCAGGAATATAATAGCAATGATCAATCCAACAAGGCCTGCCGGTAAATAATCTATAACGAACCGTAAAAAAATATAGTTCGTATCGTTATCACTTCCTCCGTTTAAGGTTACCAGTGATCTTATATCATCTCTGATCGCATGCGTACTGTCCTGCAATTGTTTCAGTTGTATAAAAATCTCTTTCGAATTATTTTTTGCATAATCTTTCAGCAGTATATTTTTATGGTCATTAATGCCGGACAGTTTTTGCTGCAGTACCGCCAGTTCGTTTTTGTGGGAAGATCTTTCGAGCCGTGAAAGTTCGTATTGATTAAAAAAAGCAGGCGCCGTGTGAAACTGGTAAAAAGCAAATACCAGCACACCCAATAATAATATACAAAACTGAACAGGCACTTTTACAATACCATTCATTAAAAGCGCCATCCTGCTTTCCGTGAGGTTTCTGGCGGTAAGATACCGCCCTACCTGCGACTGGTCGGTTCCGAAATAAGAAAGCGAGAGAAAAAAGCCGCCTATGATACCATTAAAAATATTATACCGGTCGCCCCAGCTGAATTTTCCATTCTCAAAGCCGGTTGTTATAATATTAAATTTACCAAGTTTCCCTCCCACCATTAGTGCATCTGAAAAACCTATTCCATCCGGCAGCTTTTTAATAATAAAGTACCCGGCAAGCGCCAAGGCCGACATAATAATAAAAAACTGCAATTGCTGGGTATAGGCAACTGCTTTTGCGCCTCCCGATACCGTGTAAATGATCAGTAAACCACCCATTAATAAATTAGTAAGATAAATATTCCAGCCAAATAATACGGATAAGATTATAGAGGGCGCAAAGATGCTGATGCCTGTGGACAACCCCCGTTGCAATAAAAACAAAAACGATGCGAAGGTTCTTGTTTTTGCGTCAAACCTGCCTTCCAGGTATTCATAAGCCGTAAATACTTTCAACCTGCTGAATACGGGTACAAAAGAAATGCAGATAACAATAGCGGCCAAAGGTAATCCAAAATAATATTGCACAAAACGCATTCCATCTGTATATGCCTGGCCCGGAGCGGCCAAAAAAGTAACAGCGCTCGCCTGCGTACCCATTATACTTAACAGGATAAGATACCAGGGCATACTTCTGTTAGAAAGAAAATAGCCTTCAAGATCTTTGCTGGCGCGGCTTTTATATACCCCGTATAATATAATTATTACAAGGGTTCCCACAAGTACTATCCAGTCAAGATCCTTCATGAAAACCTTTTTGTAAGATAACAGAAGAAAAGAATAAACAGCAACAATACCGTTACTACCAGTGCATACCATGTTCGCCATGAGCCAAACAAAGGAGGTTTATCATCTTCTTCATACATAGGCATCACCGTTTAGTGCGCAATCCGTTTAAAAATATAATTCCAAGGCCGATGATCAGTCCCAGCATCAGCCCCAATCTCACTTTTTTTATCAGTGTTCCTATTAGCAGGCCAATTACAATAGCCACCATAAAGGACATTTCGCCACGTTTAATATCAATAAAAGGTTTTTTATTATCGCTCATTACAAAATTACTTTTTAACAGTTGTTTCGTTTGCATTTAAGGCGATCAGGTTGGCCATCAATCTTAAAGCACCGGGCACAGCAGCGGGCAGTTCCCTGTAAAAAACCAGTCCGGTATAAGTAAAATACCCTTTTCCATATTTACCTGTTATAAGGCTTCCTTCATCCGGCTGCCCGCCGGGATCGGCCATTGAAAGTAAGGGTTTCAAATGATTATCCCAACCCGATGCATGATAAATACTACGCTCCTGAACCCAATCTTCAAAATCTTTTTGAGTAATCTTATTGGGAAAGTTAAATGCCTTATGAGCCGGATCGAGCAATGTTACCCGGGCGGTTTCATCTGTGATGCGGTTGCGGGTAATATTAAAATTATAAGGTCCGATCTTTGCCTTTACAGTGCCGGTATTATTGCTGGTGTTATACTGTACAATCAGGTTGCCCCCTTCTTTTACGTAATCCATTAACTTATCGTAAAAATCATTCATCCACTCATTGGTATTGTAAGCGCGTACACCGGTTATGATCGCATCAAAAATTTTTAGATCGCTGGCAACCAGTACGGATTTGTCCAGAATGGTTACGTCATAGCCCATTCTTTCCAGTACCGCCGCCTCCTTATCGCCGGCGCCCGGAATATAGCCAATTCTTTTGCCCGCAGTTTTCAGATCGATATTTAAAACAGTAATAAAATCCGGATAGAAATATCTTACAGCAGGAATATGATCGTAGCTGATATTTTTCAATGCCAGATAATACCCTGTGGTACCTGTCCGGTTTTTTGTATTGGCATAGGCCGACACCGTAAATACTTCCTGCGGCTGATGATGATCGGTTACTGTAAAATTATACGTCTTTGTATTCCCTTTCTCTAACCTGTTACTGTCATACTGTACACCCGAATAATCTATTCCGGTAAGCCCCGCAATGATATTTTCCTGCAATCCAGTATTGGCATGCAGTTGCGTTTGCACCGTCTGCGACTGACTATGATCCTTATTAAAAATCAAAAGACCAGGCGCCGCAGTAAGTGTTGCCGGTGGCACGATGCACAATGGCTGATAGATTTCTCCTTTAACAGGATCGGTATATTTATATTGTACAGGTTTTTCAAAAACAAAATCGGTTCCCGCTATATTCAGCGTTACCTGCTCTGTGTAGGCAGGCTCAGCATCCGGTTTACCGATCAGTAATTGATCCTCCACATGATAAGCATTTTCATCCATAGGTTCTTTCAACCAATAAGGTTGCGTTATCTCCTTAGTCAAAGGGATACGCACTTTCCTGATCCAGGTGTTATTTTTATTCCGTTCGAGAGCTTTCTGAGCTCCAAAATCAACATCCAGTAAAGCCCCTTTAAAAATAACATTGTCAGCTAAACGACTATTAACGGTTAGCCACACCTCGATGCTATCAGTTTGAACAGCATAAGGCTGATTAGCGTAGGTATCTATAAACAAGCCACAGCATTGTTGTATAAGCTGCTGTACTGCTGCTTTCTTTTCATTTATCCAGTAAGGCGCGCCGGTTATTTTGCCAAGTGTATTATATAATTGTACCAATGCCGTAACTGATTTTTGCGGTGCGGCAGGATCGAAATCTGTTTCAATGGCTGCAATCATTTTTTGTACAGATGCGCCTTCCGGTCCGATCCTGTTCCAGGTGATGTCCACATCATCAAGCAGATCTTTGCCCGGTGCGTTGCCCCCCGTAGTTTTAAAATACTCATAACTATCCCCCCGGGCAGGCGCAGAACCGAATCCCTGGGATTTATGCTGGCTGCGGCTTTCAGCCGCCAGCTCGCCATAGCTTTTACCTAATAAAGGATTAAAGCCGCCTACATTTATATTAAACTGAGCGGGATCCGTAGTGTTATTACCACCAAAGTTAAAAGTGTTCCACATTATTCTTTTAGCCTGCCAGGGCTTTACGTATTTTAATTGTTCCGGAAAACGCTTTGGATCAGCTGCCGCCGCATAGGCTTCATTAGCCAGAATGGCACTCGCGGTATGATGACCATGCCCCCCTTCGCCGGTTGTGGGGAACCTGGTTATAATTACATCCGGCCGGAAATTCCGGATCACCCAAACCACGTCGCCCAGTATTTTCTCCTTATCCCATTTATTAAAAGTCTCTTCCGGGTTCCTGGAAAAGCCAAAATCATAGGCCCGTGTAAAGAACTGCTCTCCGCCGTCAATACGCCTTGCCGCCAATAATTCCTGTGTCCGGATCAGGCCTAACTCTATTCCCTGCTCATCTCCTATCAGGTTCTGGCCGCCATCGCCGCGGGTAAGCGACAGGTAACCCGTTCTATACAGTTTATCATTGGCCAGATAAGTGATCAGTCTTGTATTCTCATCATCAGGATGGGCGGCTATATATAAAACAGCGCCTAAAACATTGAGTTTCTTAATATGCTGCAGTATCTGGGAAGCCGTACAGGTTTGCGGTGCCTGCCCTGTTACCGGAAGCCAAAACAAATGCACAATAAAAAATAACACCCCGTACTTCATCTTACGAAAATAAAAGAAAACGGTGAACGGAAGCCTGTGAAAGAAAATATTTGTCAGTGTTTATTTGCGTTGCCAGAGGCAACAGCATAGCTGCATGAGGCCGGGAGACCTCATACAGCTGCACGTCTGGAAGAGCTGAGTACCTCCAATTTATCCAACAACCTCCTTCAACCCTGCTATATCCTTTACTACTGTTATCTTCCGCATAGGATCCTCGTATAAAAAACCGCTTTGGAGCATGGTTTCTATATGGGCCAGCAGGTGATCGTAGTACCCGTTAATATTGATAATATAAATATTCTTATCGTGGATGGAGAGATTATTCCAGGTAATCATTTCAAATAATTCGTCCAGTGTGCCATAACCACCCGGCAAAATAACCGCGGCATCACACAGTTCATACATCTTCCTTTTCCTGGTATGCATATCCGCTACCACTAAAAGCTCAGTCAGGGTCTTGTGCGAACGTTCCCTTTTATCCAGTATTTGCGGAATAACGCCTGTTGCTGTTCCGCCACCCGTCAAAACAGCATTTGCTACAATGCCCATCAGTCCTACGTTTCCGCCACCATACACCAACCTGATATTTTCAGCAGCCATCCAGTTCCCCAAAAGCTCAGTTTGCTGTGCAAAAGAAGGGTCGCTGCCCTCCTGCGAGCCACAAAAAACAGCTAAAGACTTTATTAACATGCTTGTATATTTTCTTTGCAAAAGAGAAACATTTTTGCCTATCTTCAAAAATTAAAATTTTTAAACCGCGTTAATTAATCGAAAAATAACATGTCCGCAGGTTTCCTATTTTCAATTGTAATCGTCTACTTTTTATTTCTGCTGGTTGTGGCCTGGAAAACAAGCAAAAACAGCAATAACGAATCTTTTTTTATCGGCAACCGCAGCAGTAACTGGATGCTGGTAGCTTTTGGCATGATCGGGACCTCGTTAAGCGGCGTAACTTTTGTAAGCGTGCCCGGGGCCGTTGGTAAAGATGCATTCGGATATATGCAGATCACCCTGGGCTATATGATCGGCTATCTGACCATTGCCTATATCCTGCTGCCCTTATACTACCGGTTAAAACTCACTTCCATTTACGGATACCTCAAAACCCGTATGGGTATGCTTTCGTATAAAACAGGCGCCTGGTTTTTTATTATCAGCAGGCTGCTGGGCGCCACGGCAAGGCTATACCTGGTGGTGAATATTTTGCAGGCCACCATTCTCGACAGCTTTGGCATCCCTTTCTGGGTTTCCACGCTGATCATCCTGGTGATGATTATTTTATACACTTTTGAAGGCGGCGTAAAAACAATAGTATGGACCGATACTTTACAAACCACCGGCATGCTGGCAGGTCTTATCATTTGCACTATTTATTTGCTGCAGCACATGAACCTGAGCGTGGGCGAAAGCCTGGATGCCATGCGGAGTGCGGGCCTGTCAAAAATATTCGGCACCGATCCGGACTCCAAATCCTATTTCATCAAGCAGATACTTGCAGGCGCCTTTATTACGCTAAGTATGACCGGCATCGACCAGGAAATGATGCAGAAAAGCATATCTGTTAGCAGGTTGAAAGATTCTCAAAAGAATATGGTTTCGCTGGCGTTTATTATGGTAGTGGTAATAGGGTTATTCCTTTACCTGGGAGGGTTGCTGCACCTGTTTGCAGCCAAAGAAAACATTGCCGCTTCCGGCGACACTTTATTTCCAACGGTCGCTGTTCAGCACATGCCGCCCTTTATCTCAATCATCTTTATCATTGCCCTGATATCGGCTCTCTTTCCCAGTGCCGACGGCGCCATGACCGCATTAACATCGTCATTTTGCATAGATATAGCAGGTCTTAACCGCAGAAACGACATGAGCGAAAAACAGAAAAAACAGTTCAGACAAAAAGTGCATTTAACAGTGGCCTTTCTGTTCCTGCTGCTGGTGATTATGTTTCATCTTATTGGTAATAACAGCATGATCGGTATTATCTTAAAGCTGGCAGGCTATACTTACGGTCCGTTACTCGGCCTTTTTGCCTTCGGTATCTTTGCCCGGAGAAGGCCCAACGATAAGCTGGTACCCTATGTGTGCTTTATTGCTCCTGTTATTTGCTTTTTTATTGACAAGTACCAGGCTGCCATTTTCGGCAACTTCCAGATAGGGTTAGAATTGATCATCATTAACGCATTACTCACTTTTGTCGGGCTCGTTATTATCTCAAAACCGGTAAGCGCCGCAGAGCTGGAACAGGATAGCGTAAACTGATGTTGAATTTAGGATAAACTGAATTATGAACTACGAACTATTAACTCAATTTGCAGATCGTTACACCACGAAAGAAGATGCCCTGCTGGCTGAAATAAATGCGTTCACCACCCACCACCATGCCCACCCGCACATGTTAAGCGGGCATGTACAAGGCAAGCTGTTAAAGGCTTTCAGTTATATGATGCAGCCCCGGCGCATACTTGAAATCGGCACCTTCACCGGTTACAGCGCCCTCTGTCTTGCAGCAGGGCTAACTGCAGACGGACTGTTGCACACTATCGAATCAAGAGATACAACAGCACGCATCGCTCAGGAATATTTCGACAGGTCTGAAAAGAAAAATAATATCCGGCTGCATACAGGCAATGCACTGGAGATCATTCCCGGCTTAAACGAAACCTGGGACCTGGTTTTTATAGACGCAGACAAAGTGTCCTATATTCATTATTTTGACCTGGTTTTTCCGCAGGTTAAAAAAAATGGTTTTATCTTAGCTGATAATATTTTTTTTCATGGAGAAGCTTTAGCCGACAATATCAAAAATAAAAGCGCTAAAGCTATAAAAGCGTTCAACGAATATATTAACAACAGACCGGATATAGAAAAAGTGGTATTAACTGTTAGAGACGGGCTTTATTTAATCAGAAAACTTTAATGCATCAATGAACAGAAGAACTTTTTTAGCATTTCTATTTTCATCTTTTTTATTATTTGCCAAAGCGCAAAATGCCGAAATCATTAAACATTACATTAAAACATATTGTGGCATAGCTGTAGAAGAAATGCAGCGTACCGGTGTGCCGGCTGCTGTTAAGTTAGCGCAGGGCATACATGAAACCATGGCCGGGCAGAGTGACCTGGTGCAGCAATCCAATAATCACTTTGGCATCAAATGTAAGGAAGGATACGGCGGGCCTTATGTATTGCACGATGATGATCGCCCGCAGGAACGTTTTATGAAATATGACAATGCGGAACAATCTTATAAAGACCATTCCGACTTTTTAAAGAACCGCAACCGTTACGCGGCGCTGTTCCAGTTAGACCCAACTGATTATGCCGGCTGGGCTTATGGCTTGAAAAAAGCCGGCTACGCTACTAACCCCAAATATCCGCAGATCATTATTGGTCTGATCGAAAAATATGATCTTGAGGCGTATACGTTAATGGGATTGGGCAAATTAGACTTTAACGAGGATGTAAAAGCATTTTTTGCCAAAGCGACCCCGCGTCCTGCCGCTCCTGCCACCCCTGAAAATCATTACCCTGAAGGAGATTTCCTGATAAACAATACCAGAGTGATCTATGTAAAAGCCGGCACGGACCTTAACAACATTGCTCAGCAATACAATATGCCATTAGCCCGGCTATATGATATGAATGATTTTAGCAACCCGGCAGGGGTTTTAAATAAAGGCGGGCTTGTTTACCTCCAGTTAAAAAGAACGGTAGGCAGCAATCTTTATCACGAAGTAAAGAAAGGTGAAACAATTTTTGATATAGCCCAGGCAGAAGGTATAAGACTTGAGTCGCTGCTGAAATATAATCACCTCAGTAAGTTTGCTTCTCCTGCAATCGGCAGTAAATTGAAGCTAACAGACGAAACCCTGGTAGCGCAAAATTAATATCACTATTAAACCTGTTTATGCAAACGATCACTGTTCATGATAAAGTTTTTAAACCGTATTTAACCGATGCGCAATTACAGGAACGCATTAAAGAATTAGCTAACCATCTTAATAAAGATTATAAAGGACAGCCGGTTATTTTTATTGCTATACTAAATGGCTCGTTTATGTTTGCAGCCGATATCTTTAAATATCTTACCATTGATTGTGAGATCAGTTTTATCAAACTGGCATCCTACCAGGGATTAAAATCCACAGGTGATGTAACTACTGCTATCGGGCTCGATACTGACCTGCATAATAAAAATGTTGTATTGCTCGAAGACATTATAGATACCGGTAAAACGCTTCATTATTTTTTGCCGCAATTGCAGCACCAGCAACCGGCTTCTTTAAAAATAGTTACCCTGCTGCATAAGGCGGAGATGACAAAATATGAAGTACCCATCGATTACACAGGTTTTGTGATCCCTAACAAATTTGTAGTCGGTTATGGTCTCGATTACGATGGGCTGGGTCGTAATTACAGAGATATTTACCAGCTGGCAGATTAAGTGACCGATTTATATGAAACGAAATTATCCTCTGTTAATATTCATCCTTCTTTGTATATCGTTATTATCAGGCGTACTTACAGCAGGCGTTTCCTGGGTGGGCAGCATTGGCATTAGCATGGCTTATAAGCAATATAGCTTTTTCAGAAGCTGGTGGCAATCAGCTGCGGTTTGCTTTATTATGATGCTCCTTATTTTCACGATCCTGTATTTTATTGACAGGGCATTAAGCGGGATAAAGAGAAAGCTGGTGCTGCTCGTGGTATTTTTTGTATTTCTTACCGGTTTATTTCTCACTTTCCGGGATTTCAGAACTGACCTGTCGCACCGCTGGCTGGGCGAAAGATTTCATACAGGCATCTATTTATACTGGATCGGCTTTTGCGTGACCAGTTTGTTTTTTGCGCTTACCGATAAAAAGAAAATTACACAAGAAATAACGTCGCCGGAGGCATAAAAAGGCGTGATGCCATTATGCTACCTGGTTGTGATCACAATAGCGCCTTGCTTTGCTTTGGAACCATAATATTTTTGCGCCTGATCTCCTTTTAATATGTCAACAGACCGGATGGCTCCCGGCTGCAGTTTGCGTACCTCTTTTATTTTTGCCCGCTTTCCGTTCAAAACATAATAAGAATTTGCCGAAAGCACTTCGGGCAGCATTGTGTTTTCTTTTTTCTTATAGCCATATCCCGAAACATATACGCTCTCCAGCTGGCTGCCGGATGAATGTACCTGCATACCCGAAACCTTTCCCTGCAGAGAGGAGCTTATATTCTTATTCTTAGTACCATATCCTACCACCACTACTTCATTTAGTTTGTCATTAACCTTAACAGCCTCTTTTCCCTGTAGTGATTGGGCCGAATAAACAGTCCCCTGTACATTGCCTTTGGCACTAATACTTTTACCGGCACCGGCAAATACGATGGTATCTGCAGTCATTTCATTGAGCATATCTTTATTAGTGGCCCTCACATACACCTTATCTCCTTTTGCTGTAAATGTCATGGCATCATTTGCAGGTTTTTCAGGTTTTGTAGTAACAAATATTACCCCGACACCTGCTTTAGGGCCGTATACCGATCTGTTTGCAGAATCTTTCACAACAGAGATGCTTGCAATATCATCAGGGTTTAATCTTCCCAGATCCCCATTCTCAA